>NZ_JACEFB010000017.1 GCF_013694095.1 Thermogemmata fonticola
GCGGAGGCGGGGAGCCGGGAGCGGATTCCGCCGGCGGGTTTGCCGGTGCCGGTGCCGCCGAAGCGAGACGGGACGAGCGGTCCGGGGGGTAGCTCGGAGGCGTTGCCGCCGCTGACGTTGCCGCCGGAGATACCGCCGGTGGTGCCGCCGCTGCCGGGCGCGGGAGGAGGCGGGAGTTCGACCTCGCGGTATCGGGCGGAGGTGGCCGGGCCGGAGCGGAGAAGAGGCGGGGAGGGCCGAGAGGCGCTGCGGGTGAGTTATCGGGCGTGGTCGGGTGCGGGTGCGGTGGAGGGATACCGCCTGCTGCGGTTTTTGAATTACACGGAGGAAGCGGTGACGGTGGAGGTGGAAGGGCGGCAGGTGGTGGTGCCGGGGCGGAGTGCGTTGCCGGTGTGGGTGGGTCCGGTGGTGCGGTGGCGTGTGGCGGGGGAGGCGGAGCGGCAGTGGGTGTTGGCGGCGGAGGTGGGGGGCGTGGATGTGGTCATGGGGCGGGGCGAGGGCGGCGGCGATGGGAAGCGGTGACAGCGGGGAGGCAGTGAGCTGGCAGCCGGTGGTCGAGGTGCCGCGACTACCGGTGCGGCGGCGGGAGTCCCACAAGGGGGATTACGGGACGGTGGTGGTGGTGGGCGGCAGCCGGGGGATGGCGGGAGCGGCGGTGCTGGCGGGTCGGGCGGCGTTGCGGAGCGGGGCGGGGCTGGTGCGGGTGGCCTGCCCGGCGGACATCTGGGACGTGGTGGCGGGGGCATATCCGGGGTACACGACGTGGGGGATACCGCAGAGCGCGGGGGGAACGTATGCGGAGGGAGCGGCGGAGGCGTTGGCGGCGGAGTGCGCGCGGGCGGATGCGGTGGCGATCGGTCCGGGGTTGGGGCGGCGGGCGGATACAGTGGCGTTGGTGCGGCGAGTGCTGGAGTTGTTGCCGGCGGAGCAGCCGGTGGTCATCGACGCGGATGGGTTGTATGCCCTGTCGCCGTATGCGGAGTGGGGGCTGCCGCCGGGGCGGAGCGTGGTGCTGACGCCGCATGCGGGGGAATTCGCCCGGCTGAGCGGCTGGACGGCGCCGGCGCACAATCCGGAAGTCCAGGATCAAGAGGCGGAGCGGCAGAGGCAGGCGGTGCGCTTTGCGCGGGAGCAGGGGGTGGTGCTGTTGCTCAAGGGGAGCGGGACGCTGGTGAGCGATGGTCGGCGGCTGTACCGCAACAGCACGGGCAATCCGGGGATGGCGACGGGGGGCAGCGGGGACGTGCTGACGGGGATGATCGGGGCGCTGTTGGCGCAGGGATGGGCGGGGTTTGAGGCCGCGGTGCTGGGAGCGTGGGTGCATGGGCGAGCGGGGGACCTGGCGGCGCGGCATCTCGGCTGGACGGCCCTGACGGCGGCGGACCTGCTCGATTACCTGCCCGCGGCGTGGAAGGAGCGGGAAACTTCCCCCTGGGCGGAAGGCACGTGACGGCAGGCACTTCACAGCGGGCGGTTGAGGGGGGCCGACTCCGGGGCGCGGGGGTTCAGGTGGCGGCGGACCAGGCCCTACTCGAAAGGCGGCTTTTCGGGTATTTTTCCGCAACATTGCACGATCGGTGTTTCTTCGTGAGCGGCACCCACCAGGCGAATGGTTTTGTTGGCCGAAAAATCTGACTTTTTTGCGATTGTTAAGACTTTTCGGCCTTGCTCGTTCCGGAATGGGAGTTAGGATGGAAGTTGGGTGGAAAAGTTTGGAGAGCAGCCCGCAGAGGGAAGATGGATGATGGACGGAAATCTTTCAACGGCGGTGTTGCAAGAGTATCTGTGCCGCTGGCGGGCTGGGGACACGGCGGCCCTCAACGAGCTGCTCCAGACGGTGTTCCGCCGGCTGCGATATTTGGCGGCGCATATGCTGCGGGGTTTTCCCAATCTGCGGCCTTATGCCGATTGCGATGATTTGCTGCAAGGAAGCATGCTGCGTTTTGTGCGGACGCTGCGGATCATCCAGCCGCGGACGACGCGGGACTTTTTCAATTTGGCGGCGGTGCACATGCGGCGGGAGCTGATGGACCTGGCACGGCGGGCCAAGCGGCGGATCGCGCCGTCCTCGTTGCACGCGGCCAGCGTGGAAGGGGAAAGTCAAGGGGAGCGGGTGAGGACGGACGTAATGGACTCCAGCTCTTGCCCGCAGAAGGTGGCCGATTTCGAGGTGTGGGTCCGCTTCCACGAGCTGGTGGACAATCTGCCGATTGAGGAGCGGGAGGTGGTGGGGCTGATCTTTTACCACGGCTGGAGGCAGCAGCAGATTGCCGAGCTGTTCAATGTGAGCGTGCGGACTGTTCGGCGGCGCTGGGAGACGGCCCGCCAGCGTCTCCGGGCCATGCTCCAGCAAGAATTCGACCGGTAAGCAGGAAAATTTCGACCTGCAAGAGCGGCGCTGTCATCGTCTTGTCCTGTCTCGGGGCGTACGGGGCTGGTGCGGTGGGTTCCTCTTTCAGGAAGAGCATCTCTGCAATAGCAGCGGCATGAAGGGGAGCGCGTCCGGCGGCAGCGGAGTGTTCCGAAGAGTGGGGCGAGGCGAACGGTACGTCGGGGTGCCAGCCGTGGGGCGGGGGTCGGCACTTCGGGGCCATTGCATCGCGGGGCCGGTTCGCTAGAGTTATCGTCAGAAGCGGCGGGAAGCCGGAAACCGATGAGGGCGCCAAGGTGCGACCGCCGTTGGGCGGCGGTCCGCGTGGGCGGATTCCCTGCGGCGGGGAGAGGTGGAGCGAGGCGAAGCGATGATTTTGCTCTGTCCGGGTTGCCGGGGTTTGGTGGAGCCGGCGGCGGAGGGAGGCAAGCTGCGCTGCCCGAAGTGCCAGCATGAGTTTGCCGCGCCCCAGCGTTATGAGCCAGAGGTGTTGCGCGGCGGGGTTGGGGGAATGGGGGCTAGCGGTGCGGCGACGGCCTCGGTGTCCGGGGTGCCTTCCGCGGCAGGAGGGGGGATGGTACCGCCGGTGGCGCCGCCGCCGATTGTGCCGCCGCCGATCGCCCCTCCTGTTTCCTCGCCGGTGGCGCCGCCGCCGATTGTGCCGCCGCCGGTGGCCTCAGGCCCTGCGGCGTCTGTCGCTGTCGGGAGTGGGACGATTGGGGCGGGCGGGGGTGTGCCGCCGGAGCTGCCGACAGGTTACACGCGGTCGCTGACGCTGACCGTGGCGCCGGGGGTGCTGCGCTGGTGCCCGGCGGTGCTGTTGCCGCTGGCTCTGGTGTGCACGTTTTTCCCGTGGGTGACGATGTCGATCGGCGGCTCGACGGTGTATGCCCAGGGTCCGTGGCGAGCGATCTTCGGCAGCGTCTATGCCAACGCGGAGCTGGTGCAAGTCAGCCGCTGGCCGGTGGAATGGGTCCAGCACGTCGGTTCGGATGCTGCCCTGGTGTTGCCCGCGGTGATTCTGCTGATTCTCGCGGTACTGGTCGCCTGGGCCGATCAGGGGCTGAGCACCGTCGATTTCCGCAAGGTCCCGCCCTTGGCGCGCTTTTGGCCCTGGCGGCGGAGCATTCTGCTGGCGGCCTCCGCGGCGGCTTTGGCCCTGTTTGTCCTCCAGACATGGCGCGGCTGGGGATTGGAGCGCGCCCTGCACCAGACAGTCAATGAGCGCTTCGCCCAGGAATGGAACGAAGCCCTGCCCAATCCCGTGCACCTGGCCCTGGTGGAGTATAAGATCGATCAGGAGTTACGGCGGTACAATTTGGAGCACACCTGGGCGCAGTGGCTCGGTTTGGCCAGCTTGGTGCTCTCCGTCCTGGCTTTAGCAGCGACCCTGGCCCTGGAGCGTCGCGGCCAACGTCCGCCTCCCCGCCTGGTGATCCAGTATTAGACCTCAGCCTGCCGCCGCCGAGCAGTAACACCCACCGCCAGGCGATTCCGTAGGCCTAGAGCTTCCTTTGTCCACCCGGCCTGGCTTGGTTTGTTTTCCCCCCTCAATCGACAGCGAAGCGGGCATCGTCGGACGCTCCGTACCCCGCGGCGCAAGGATGCCGGAGACTGCTTGCGGGAAGCGGCACGAGCCGTGTCGGAGTTCGGGGCGGACGAGGGAGAGCGATTTCCGTGGAGGGCAAGACCATGAGACGTTGGCTGTACGGCGTGGCGGTCCTGGTTCTGTCGGCTGGAGCCAGTCCAGCGCAGGAGGGGGCCGTTTCCCCCTGGTACCGGCTTTACGACGGCATCACGGCCTACATCGTCAACCCGCAGGGGAAGGAGTTTACGCTGGAGTGCCACATCAAGGACAGCAATTTTTTGGAGGTGGGTCCGCGGGAGGTGCTGGTCAAGGTGTACGATCCGCAGGGGAAGGCAGTGGTGCGGGAGGTGATTCCCGACGACGGCATCCCCGGTGGTGACACGGAGGTGGCAGCGGGAGGCTGGGACCATGTGGCGTGGCTCTTGGCGTACAGTTATCAGCGGGGCGCGACGCCGCTGGTGCGCTGGCGGCATTTTCACGAGCCGACGCGGTTGGCCGCCTTGCCTCAACGGAGCTTCCGCTATCGCGTTCACGGTCCGCCCGGCATTTACCGGTTGCTCCTCGTGGGCTGTCCGGATCATTTTGTGAGCTTCCGTTTGACGCCGGGGCTGGCCTACGGAGTGGCGGGGCACCCGTATTTCCTGGCCCTGGAACCGCGGCACCAGCGGCGGCACTTCCTCTACGTCCCGCGCGGCGCCACGGGAGTGAACATTGTGCTCTCCGATCTGGATTGGCCCAGTCCCGGCACCTTCACCTTACGGACGGCCCAGGGAGATGTGCTCTTTCGCGGAACAATTCAGGGTCTGATGACCACGGCCTCTGTGGCCTTCGCCGATCCGCAGAAAATGCAGGAAACGATCCTGGAGTGGGAATGCGCGGAACGCGAGGCGGTGTATCTGGTCGATGTCAAATGGACGTTCCCGCCGCAAAAGTCGATCCGGTATCGCGGCACGTATGCGGTGGCGGCGGTGTGGTGTCCCGATGCGGCAACAGCGCGGCAGATTCACAACGGAGCGATCTATCACGGCGGGGAGGTGTTTTGGCAGCCGTGGCAGGTGCGCCTGTACGACTGGCTCCAGAAGCTGCCGGAGAGCGAGCGGAGCTATCCGCCGGAGGCCCTCAAGCCGCGGGATTTCCTGCCGGTCAACGGTCCCTATTACGCCTCGCCCCCGTGCGATCTGCTCTTGCACAGTTACTTGCAGAAGCCGGAGCGCCGCCTGCTTTTTGCTGCCATCGAGGACTTGGCCAAGGGGCTGCGTTCCATCGGGCCGAACGACCTGCCGAACGTCACCCTCGGCTATTTCGCCAACATGGCTTATGAGTTTGGCAATTACGCCTGGCTGAACTGGCGGCCGGCCTGGCTGCTCTTGCAACGGAGCGAGGCGCCGGAAGAAGTCAAAAAGCTGGTGCACGAGGCGATGCTGACTTGCGGGGACCGCCTGGCGTTCTGCCGCACCTGGGAACGGGTCAACGGCAACGCTTTCGCGCAGATCGTCGCCGCCCTGGCCTATAGCAGCCGGGCCACGGGGGACCCGCTTCAGCAGGAGCTGTTCCGCACCTATTTGCAGCGCTTTGCCACCGGGGGCTGGGGGCCGCGGGTGGGGATCGGGCCATCTGGCTTCTGCCAGGAAGGGTTCGGCTACGACCACCATTATGGCAGCTACATTTTGGCGACCTGGCCGGCGGTGCTGCGCGACCTCCAGGAACCGCAGATGCAACAGATTTACGACCGCATCCGCCGGGGGTACAGCTACACGATGAATGAGGAATCGGCAGCCAATCCCTGGAGTTCGCGGACGCAGTATCCGCCGCATCGGCCCATCGAGCGAGAGGGGGAGTTTGCCTGGAAGGGGCTGCCCGGTCCGGACTTCACCACGAGTGTCAACGGGGGGAACGAGTGGTTTGCGGCGCGGCGCTCCCGCTATTACATCCTCACCTATCATGGCCGGTTGACGCCCAAATGGGCCGGCAATGCCTTCCTCGGCCAGATCGGCTACGGCGGCGGAGCGCTCTGCCAGTTCCACATTCCCGGCTACGGCACGGTGCTGGACTCCCGCCTGGCGGGGGACTACGGCCGGGGGATGCATCCGTCCCAGTGGCGGCAGTTCCACCTGCACACTCTGGCCGGGCAAATGGCCGATGGCCGACCGCTGGTGGCTGCCGACAGCGAACACCTCAACGCCCGGCTCCAGGGCCAGACCGTGCAAAGCAGCGGCGAAGTCCGCGACGCCCCGGTCCAGGTCTTCCGCCAGTACGAATACCAGCCCGACGCCGTCCAGTGCTCGGTCCGCCTCAGCGCCACGGAGTTCCGCCCCTTGCTCGACCTGTGGATTCCCCATCCGCAGCGCAGCCAGATCGCCGAGGCGTATGAGATCATCCCCTACCTGCCCCTCCAGGCGGCGAAGAAAGGGCAAAAGCCGAAGCCCACCCAGGTCACGGCAGAGGATGCCCAGGGGAAAGCCCTCGGCCCCGTCCCGACGGATCGGTCCCTGCTGGCCCGAAAGGTCCGCATCGACCGCGGCGGCTTTGGCGTCATCATCGAGCTGGATCGCGACCGCCCCGTCCGCCTCGGCCCCAATCACACCCTCTGGATCGTCCTGGCCGAACAACCCACCGAGCCGGACAAAATCGCCCTGACCTACCGCCTCGTCCCCTTCGTGCCGGAGTGACGAGCTCGTCCCCTTCGTGCCGGAGGGACGAGAGAGGGGAAGCCAGGGGACAAAGGCAGGGGTAAAGATAAGGAGACTCAACAGAAGCAAGGGGACTCCGAAGGCAAGGGGACTCCGAATCCGAGCAAAGGGGACTCCGAAGGCAAGGGGACTCTGAATCCGAGCAAAGGGGACTCCGAAGAGAGAAGACGCGGAAGAAAGGAGGCTCAAGCGGGTGCTGGGCGGGGCACCGGGATGGACCGGTGCGGGACCGGTGAAAGGGTATGCCGATGAAAGGGCAGGCCGGTGAAAGGGACAGGCTTCCTCCGTGGCTACTAGGATAAGGGATGAGGCCGGAGGAAGTGCGATGCGGATTGCCTACATCACCGCCGGTGCGGCGGGCATGTTCTGCGGCAGTTGCCTCAAGGATAACACGCTGGTCGCTGCCCTGCGGCAAGCCGGGCAGGAGGCCGTCCTGATTCCGACCTACACGCCGATCCGCACCGACGAGGAGGATGTGAGCCTGCCGCGGGTCTTTCTCGGCGGCATCAACGTCTATCTGGAGCAGAAGTTCGCCCTTTTCCGGCGGACGCCCCGCTGGCTGGACCACCTTTTCAACCGCCGCTGGCTGCTGCGCCTGGCCTCCCGCTTCGCCTCCCGGACCCCGTACCGCGAACTCGGCGAGCTGACGGTTTCCATGCTCCGCGGGATGGACGGGAACCAGGCTAAGGAGATCGCCGAGCTGGCCCAGTGGCTGGCCGAAGAGTGGAAGCCCGAAGTCGTGGTGCTGACCAACGCCTTGCTCTCCGGCATCGTCCCAGAAATCCAGCGGCGCACCGGCGTGCCCGTGGTGGTCACCCTCCAGGGGGATGACATTTTCCTGGACGCCCTGCTGCCGGAGCACCGCCAGGAGTGCCTGCCGCTCATTCGGGCCAACTGCGCCCAGGTGGCCGCCTTCATCGCCACCAGCCGCTATTACGCGGACTACATGGCGGAGTATCTCGGCCTGCCCCGTGCCAAGATCGCGGTGATCTACCCCGGCATTCAGTTGGCCGGATGCAGCGGGGCGCGGCCCATCCGGCGGGAACCCCCGTTGACCATCGGCTACTTCGCCCGCATCTGCCCGGAGAAAGGCTGGCATCAACTCGTCGAAGCCTACTGCCTGTTGCGGCGTAAGGGGCGGAACCTGCCGGCGCTGCGCTTGAAAGTCGGCGGGTATCTCGGCGCGGCGGAGCGGGAGTACTTCCAGGAGCAGATGGCCCGGTTGGAAAAAGCTGGTCTGGCGGGGGAAGTCGAGCATGTGGATTGCCCGACGCACGCGGACAAGCTGCGCTTTTTGCAGTCGCTGGACCTGTTCTGCGTGCCGACCGTTTACCGGGAGCCGAAGGGGCTGTATCTGCTGGAGGCGTGGGCCAACGGGGTGCCGGCGGTGCAACCGGCGCATGGGGCCTTCCCGGAGTTGCTGGAGCGCAGCGGGGGCGGGGTCCTGGTTCCGCCGAACCAACCAGAAGCGCTGGCCGACGCCCTGGCCGAGCTGATCCTCGACCCGGACCGCCGAGAGCGCCTGGGTCAAGCCGCCGCCGCCGCCGTGCATCAGGCCTTCACCGCCGAACGCATGGCCCAGGACACCCTCCAGTTGCTGGAACGTTGCCGCACTCTCACTACATTGCCATCATGAGCCGCACCTATACCACCCGCCGGCGGGTCGAATTCGGGGATACCGACCTGGCCGGCATCATGCACTTTGCCAACTTCTTCCGCTTCATGGAATCGGCGGAGACGGAGTTCCTCCGCTCTTTGGGGCTGACGGTGAGCTGGCGGGATGCCGGCGGGCGCTGGGGCTTCCCCCGTGTCCAGGCGGCCTGCGAGTATTTCCAGCCGGCCCGCTTCGAGGACCTCCTGACCATCACCGTGACGGTGGAACACGTCGGGCAGAAGTCGGTGCGCTACCGCTTCGACTTCAGCAACGAGCAGGGGCAGACGATCGCCGTGGGGCGGATCACCGCCGTCTTCTGCCGGGCGATGGGGCCAGACCGCCTGGAAGCGGTCGAGATTCCCCCGGAGGTCCGCCAGCGCTTGCAGGGCGACGAGACGCCAGACTTGGCCCACATCCCCCCTGTGCCGGACGTGCCGTGAACGCACCGCTGCCTTACCTGACCCGGATGAACCTGGCCCTGCTCGACGGCCTGGAACGCTATCCGGCGGCGCTCCTGGAACCGCACCGCCGCTTCCTTCTGGCCCAGCAGGAAGCCGAGGGCGGCTTCCGCGGCCGCGCCCCCGGTGCGGACCTGTATTACACCAGCTTCGCCTTGCGTTCCCTAGCCGTGCTGCAAAGCCTGGAGCTGGAGGTGGGCCAGCGCGCCGCCGCCTACTTGCGCCAACGCCTCGCCGGCAGCACGCAGGTGGTCGATTTCTTCGCCTGGCTGCTCAGTGCTGCCCTGGTGCAGTTGTGCGGTTGCGACCTGTGGTCCGAAGCGCCCCCGGACTGGCAGCAGCGCCTGGCCGACCTCTTCGAGCGCTTCCGCAGCGCCGACGGCGGCTACGGCAAGACCCCCGCGGCCCCCCGCGGCAGCACCTACATCAGCTTCCTCGTCTGCCTGGCGGCGGAATTGCTCGGCCTGGACTTGCCGGACAAGCCCCGCTTGCAGGAGTTCATCCTCTCCCAGCGGCGGGACGACGGCGGCTTCGTCGAAGTCCCGGCCCAGCGCCGCAGCAGCACCAATCCCACCGCGGCGGCCCTCGGCGTGCTCCAACTGCTCGGCGGCCTCGATCCCCCCATCGCCGCTTCCGCGGCGGACTTCCTCGCCGGTATGCTCGCCCCCCTCGACGGCGGCCTGCGCGCCAACCCCCGCATCCCCCTGGCGGACCTCCTCTCCACCTTCACCGGCGCCTGGACCCTCGTCAGCCTCGGCGTGGCGGACCGCCTCCCCTGGAAACCACTCCGCGACTTCGCCCTCGCCTGTGCCGACCCCCACGGCGGCTTCCGCGGCGGACTCTGGGATGAAACCCCCGATGTCGAGTACACCTTCTACGGCCTCGGCGTGCTCGCCCTCGCCGCCCAGCAGGACCCCGCCCTGACCCAGCACATCCCTCCCGACCCCAGCGGCTAGGTCCCCGGACCCGTCCCGCCGCCCCGCCGTTCTGGACACGCCGCTGTCACCCAACCACGAGGTACCCCTGACCGGAAATCGCCGAGGATCGCGCAATGGCTTTGATCGTCGAAAACCTGAGCAAAGAGTATCCCACCCGCAGCGGTCCCCTCACGGTGCTGCGCGAGATTTCCTTCACCTTGCTGCCGGGGGAATCTCTGGCCATCATGGGGCCGTCCGGTTCGGGCAAAAGCACGCTCCTGCACATCCTCGGCACCCTGGACACGCCCAGCGCGGGCCGCGTCACCCTCGAAGGGGTCGATCCTTTCCGCCTGCGGGAACGGGAACTAGCCGCCTTCCGCAATCGCCGCATCGGCTTCGTCTTCCAGGACCATCACTTGCTGCCCCAGTGCAACGTGCTGGAAAATGTGCTCATCCCCACTCTGGTCAGCGGGCGGCCCGCCGCGGAAGTGGAACGGCGGGCGCGGCAGCTCCTGGAACGCGTCGGGCTAGGGCATCGGCTGGACCACCGGCCCGCGGAGCTTTCCGGCGGCGAACGCCAACGCGTCGCCCTGGCCCGTGCCCTCATCTTGCAGCCGCTCCTCGTCCTCGCCGATGAACCGACGGGCAACCTCGACGCCGACAGTGCCGCCGTCGTCGCCGACTTGCTCGAAGAACTGCACCGCCAGGAGCGGAACATCCTGATTGTGGTGACCCACAGCGTCGAATTGGCCCGCCGCTTTCCCCGCCGCGCCGACCTCCGCTCCGCCCGCCTGCACTTCCACGCCGAGCCTACCACCCCCTTCAGCAGTCCCGCCCCCCCTGCTTCCTGAATCGGCTCGATCATCCGCTGCGGAAATGACGCCAAGCCAGCGGAGGGGTGAAACCCAGAAAGCCAACGGCTTGGGGAATGACAGGATGCTGCCACTTCCTCGAGCCGTCCGCCAGCGAGGAGGTGACTGTCGGCCGCCTGCGGACAATTTTCCCCTTCCTCCCCGCCGCTGCTGCTTCCCGGCCGGGTCGTACCTCCGTCGGAATCGCCAGAACGGCTGTTGGGGAACGCCCCGCGTCGGGTTGGGGGGGCCATGCTACTCGGCTCCTCAGCTTATCACCGAGAAAGCTTTCATCGATCACCGGCTTATCATCGAGAAAGTGATCAGTGTATGATCCTACAGCCCGGCAAGGCTTTTCGCAGTTCCCGAACCCCTGCATCCGTGACACGGGTGTCGTACAGGTTCAGCCGTTGCAGGTTTTGAAGTTGGGTCAGGTGTTTGAGTCCGGCATCGGTGATTTGGGTGCGGCTCAAGTTCAGCTCTTGCAGGTTTTGGAGTTGTTTCAGGTGGGGGAGTGCAGCGTCGGTGATCTCGGTGTAGCTCAGGTTCAGCCATTGCATTTTTTTAAGCTTGGCCAGGTGTTGGAGTCCAGCGTTGGTGATCTTGGTCCGGCTGAGGTCCAGCGTGTGGAGGTTTTGGAGTTGGACCAGGTGTTGGAGTGCGGCGTCGGTGATCAGGCTAGGCTTCTCAAACAGAAGGTTGCTCAGGTACAGCACTTGCAAGTTTTGGAGTGGGGCCAGTTCTTTGACTCCGGCATCGGTGATCGGGGTGCCGCTCAGGTCCAGCGCTTGCAGGTTTTTGAGTTGGGCTAAATGTGGGAGTCCCGCGTCGGTGATCTGGGTGAAGCTCAGGTCCAGCAGGTGCAGGTGACTCAGTTTGGCTACCTCCTTCAAACCCGCGTCCGTAATTCGGGTGAAACTCAGCCCAAAGGGTGCGCCGGGAGCGGGGAGCTTGCCTACTACGCCGTCCCCTGGCCACAGCCTAAACCGAAAACCAGGAAGGTCCCCCGCCTTGGCTACACTTTCCCCCACAAAAAACACGATGACTCCATAATCCATGACGCGGAGCCAGCCCACCTCGGCACCCGCCGCACGCCAGCGCTGGACTACCTCCTCCGGCAACCGACGGAGTTTGGCCTTACCCCCTGGCTCGTCGGGTTGCCCCCAATTTGATCCCACGTTCAGCAGGAAAGCCCCGACCAGACCGAACCACGCCCCCGCCAGAGGAAGTCGCCGCTGCATGACTGACCTCCCCCAAGACTTGAGTGTGCGATGGAATTGACCCCTTCAGTGTAACCCTCCGCTATTCCTCTCACAAGCGAAAACGCGAAAGGGGCATGGTGGGAATCCACGCCACACGGTGCGGTGAAGCGTCGGGGGCAGAGGGGGAGGAAAGTGGCCGAGGGCGTTGGGCGGAGGAAAGGCGGCCAGGGGGTTGGCAGAGGGGGGGGTTACTTCCGGGCGCGGAGGTCGTAGCAGGCGAGTTTGTCCTGGTCGCGGAGGTAGAGTCGGCCGTTGGCGATGACGGGATGTGCCCAGCATTCGCGACCGCTGCGGTTGGTTTCCTGGAAGGCGCCGGCCAGGGTGAGGCCGTCCGGGGTCGCCTGGAGCAGGGCCACTACGCCGTTCTGGTAGCGGAAGTAGAGCATGCCGTCCGCGGCGATGACCGCGGCCGAGCCGCCGCCGCCCGCGGGATTGCGGCTTTCCTTCCACACGATCTCGCCGTTGCGGAAGTCCACGCAGGCGGGCAGGCCGTTGTTGTGTCCGTGGCCAAGGTAGAGATAATCTCCGACCAGGACCATCCCGCCGTGGTGGTTCTGCAACTCCCGGCCGGAATGGCGCTTGACTTCCTCGACTTGGACTTGCATCGGTCCCGTGACGCGCAGGCGCAGCAGGGCGGCACCGCTGTCGTAGCCGGTGGAGCAGAACAGGTAGGGGCTGCGGGCCACGACGGTCGGAATGTTGGCCGTGCTGTTGCTGACGCGCTTGTATTGCCAGAGGAGCTTGCCGCTTTGGGCTTCCACCCCCACGACGCCGCCGCTGGGTCCCAAATGGGTGACGTACAGGCTCACGCCGTCCACCGTGACTTTGATCGGGGAGGCATAACCGGCCCCGCCGCAGCGGGGGATGGCACACTTCCAGATGACCGCTCCAGTGTCCTTGTTCAAGGCGACCACGGCGGCCTCGTCACTTCCCGGCGTGCAGATGAGCTTGTTCCCATCCACCAGCGGCGATTCGCTGTAGCCCCAGCCGGACATCATCCGCCCCCCGAAGTCCTTGCCGTAGTTCTTCCGCCAGAGGACGCGGCCCGTGCGGGCATCGACACAGGCCAGGTCGCCGTCGCGGGTGAGGGCATAGACTTTGCCCTGGTGAACGACGGGGGTGCTATTCGGTTCGCCGCGCTGTTCGGAGTAGGGGGTGGACCAGAGCAGCTCGCCGGTCTTTTCCTGCCGTGCCCAGAGGTGATTGCGTCCCTCGAGCATTCCCGTGCCGTAGATCACCCCGCCGCTGACCGCGACCGAGGAGAAGCCGTTGCCGCAACCTTTGACGGTCCAGAGGAGCGGCGGTCCTCCCTTGGGCCAGCTTTTGAGCAAGCCGGTTTCGCGGGAGACGCCGTCGCGCTCGGGACCGCGCCACTGCGGCCAATCCGCCGCCCCCAGCAAGCCGGAGATCAGCAGCACAACGCCCCCGCTGCCAAGCCAACTTGTACGGTTCATGGTGCAGCCCTCGTTCTCGAAGAAGATTCGATCCTGGTGAACCGTTCAACCCGCAGGCTGGGACCGTCCCCCCCGGCGCTTCCGGCGGCGCGGCGATCTTCTTCCGCCTCACGGCTTGACGTTATAGCAATATAGCATGTTCTGATCGCGGATATAGAGTCGGCCGTTGGCAATCACAGGGTGCGGCCAACTCTGGGAATAGCGCTTGTTATCCGGCGGGGGCAGGCGGAAGGTCGAGACCACTTTCAGCTCCTGCGGCGAGGGTTCGATCAAGACCATCACGCCGTTCTGGTAGCGGAAGTAGAGTCGGCCATCGGCGTAGAGGACCGCCGCCGAGCCTTGACCGCCTCCGACCGCCTTGGCGTTGCGCTCCGGCCCCCACTTGATCTCCCCCGTGGCAAACTCCACGCACACCGGATGCCCCTGGTTCTGCCCGTGGCCGAAGTAGAGGTAGCCATCGACCAGGACCATGCCGCCGTGGTGATTGTTCAGCTCGGAGACTTTGTAGCTTTTGAGTTCTTTGACCTCGAAGGAGCCGTCGCCTTTGGGTAACAGTTGGAGCAAGGCCGCTCCGCCGCTATAGCTGCACGAGACCCAGACTTTATCCCCGGAGATGACGGGCATGGGAATCTGGGCCACGCCGCCGCTCGCCGCTTGACCCCGGTATTGCCACAGCAGCTTGCCCGTCTCCGCGTGAACGCCGATCAGTCCGCCGCTGCTGCCTGTGAGCACCACGTACATCGGCACGTTGGCGATCACCGCCTTGACCGGGGAGGAATACCCCTGTCCGCCGCCGACGTTCCCCGCCGCACAGCGCCAGATTTCCTTCCCCGTGTCCGCGTCCCAAGCCACCATCGTGGCCTTTGCTCCTCCCGGCGTGCCGATGACCTTTTGGCCGTCCACCAGCACCGATTCGGTGTACGCCCAGGTGGGCACCCGCCCGCCGTAGTCCCGGACATAGTTTTTCGTCCACAGCAGCTTGCCGTCGCTCGTCTGGACGCAAGCCAGGGTGCCATCGCCGCTGACGACATAAGCTTTCCCTGCGGCCACGGTCGGCGTGCTCGCCGGTCCGTTCGTCTGGTTCTTGTAAGCCTGACCCGTCGCGGGCGGATCGGCAAACGGCGTGAACCAGAGTTCCTTGCCGTCGGCTTCATTCAAGGCCCAGATGCCGTCTTTGCCGTCGCGCAGACCGATGCCGAAAATTTTTCCTTCCGCGATCGACGGCGTGCCCCAACCCGCCCCGCGGTTGCCCACCTTCCACAAAAGCGGCGGACCCGAGGCCGGCCAGCTCCGCAATAGGCCCGTCTCGGTGCAGTAGCCGTCCCGCTTCGGACCGCGGAACTCCGGCCAATCCGCCGCACCGACCAGACCCGCTCCCAGCATCAGACCCCCAACTACCCCCACCCACCCCCGGATGGGCAACACCTCGCGTGCTTTCATACGGCAGCTTCTCCTTGGCACATCAGAACCGTTTTCCGTGGGAACGACGCCTCTCGGAAAACACGTTTTCCCCGTCAGCGACCGCAGCTCAGGCCCGGTGGGAAAACCGCTTGTCCCGTGACGTTGGGAGTAAGGGACGGACCAACTCGGTCCGTAAGCGAACAGGCCGCAATCGGCCGGCGGGCGGGAAACTCGGTCTCCGAGGCAGGCGGACTAGGGATGATCTAGCACCCCCCGCCGCAAGAGCAAGCGGGAAAATGGCAAAAATGCCGCCCTGGGGAAACGTCGAGAAAAGGAACCTGGGCAACGTGGAGCCTGCGGCAGGTCAGCCCGGAGCGAGTCGAGGCGGGCGGGGAAGGATGGGGAGCAGTCGGGGTGGTCAACGGCAGCGGTAGAAACCCCCGACAAAGACGATCGGCGGCCGAGGTGGCGGGACATACACCGGGCGGACGATGACCGGAGCGGCCACCACCGGCGGCGGCATCCACCACGGCGACCACGGCGACTCGTAAATGATCGTCGTACTGCTCGACGAACGCAGCCCCGACGACGGCAGCACCGGCGGACGCGACTGCATCTCCGCAATCACCCGCGGTGACACCCCGTTGGCCTTGAGCCAGTCCAAATCGGACGTGGTCAATTGGAAGGTGCTCCCGGTGGCCCGGATTTGATTGATGATAACCTGTTCATCATGCCCCTGTTGTGTCAAGTGGACGACATCCGTTAGGCCCAGCTTCTGGGGTGCGCTTGCCGCCGTGGCTGCGGCCTGTTGCAGGGCGAGTTGTTCCCGTCGTTCTTCTTTGTCTGCCTCGTTGCCGATGAGGCCGCCGATCCCCGCTCCGGCTAGCCCGCCGATGAGCGCGCCGGTACGCGGGTTGCCCGTCGCGGCTCCCACACCTAAGCCCGCTGCGGTTCCCAACGCCCCGCCAATAGCTGCCCCCGTTTGCGCTTGGTTCATATGTTCGCAGCCGCCGCTCGCCACAAGGCCGGCAAGCAGAACCCACGCGAACCCGACTCGTGCTTGCATACCCCTCATCCCCCTCTCAATCTCCGACCGACCCCGGCGTATAGCTCCCGGCCTCCCGCTTGTCAAGAGCACTCCACCACCTTGGCCGCTCGGGGTGTAACTAGATTTTCTGGGGGTGGGGGCTGAACCCGCGAGGTGTTTCCCCAGACTAGCAGAGCTGCCCGGCAGAGAACTCCCAGAGAATTTGGTTGCACCCGCCGCTCGGGGTGCAGCCAGATTTTCTGGGGGGCTGAAGAGGGGCGGGGGGCTTCGGCTTGACGGGGAAGGCGGAGGTGCTATGGGAGGGGAATTGCTCCCGAAGCTGGGACGAGCCGGTTCCAGAGAAGGGGTGGGACGTTCTGGGGACAGAGGAGAAGCGGAAACTTTGCCGAAGGGTTGTCATCATGCGCGGCGCGGATGGGCGAAGAGGGCGGAACGGAGCGCGGAGAGGGGCCGGCTTTGGGGCGCGGTTGGGGCTGCGTTTCGGCCAAGTGCTGGTGCTGATCGCCGGGTGGGGACTGGGGGGAATTGCCGAAGCGCAGTCGGGGAGTTCGACCTCTGCGGGCGCTTCGCCTTCGGGGTCCGCCGGCGATAGTCCAGTCGGTTCTCCGAGCAACAGTTTGGGGAGCGGGAGCCTGCCGAAGCCGCCGTATTTGGCGGTGGTGACGGCGCCGCAAGTCACGCTGCGGGCTGGGCCGAGCGATCAATTCCCGGACACGGGCACCTTGCAAGCGGGGATGCTCGTGTGGGTGGATCATGAGGAAGGGAACGGCTGGCTGGCGGTGCAGGACCCGCCGCAAACTCTGCGGTGCATCAGTTGGGTGCCGATGCAGTTTATCAACTTCGACAAGTCTCGTCCGATTCCGCAGAATGTGGTAGTGGATGAAGCGGGGGCACCGTTACGTCCGGGCAAAATTGGCTTGGCGGAACCCTTGCCGGTGCAGCGGACGCGCGTACCGGGGGGGACGATTCTGCTGGTCATCGGTCCGCCGGTGCAGCGGGAGGGGAAGACGTGGTATCCGGTGGCGGCGCCGCCGGGGGATTTTCGCTACCTTCCCAAGCAGGCGGTGCAGGCGCAGCGGGGCGGGGCGTGGCATTATCAGGTGCGGGAACCGGCACCAGCACCGACGGCGGGAGCTGCGGGTTCCTCCGCGACCGCGGGACTGGCTGGGACGGTAGGTAACAGCGGCAGCAGTCGTCCGGCAGCAATGCCCAGCCCGCTGGTGCAGCATCCCCTCTGGCAGCAGGCGGAAGCGGCGGAGCAGGCCGGGCGCTTCGAGGAAGCCGAGCGGCTCTTTTTCGAGTTGGCCCGCATCCTGAACGAACAAGGGAAGCAGCACGATCTGGCCAATCTATGCTACACGCGGATTCACGCCTTGCGGGAGAAGCGGCGGCAAGGGCCGCGGACCTCGCCTGCCCCATCGGGGTCCTTGCCGGCGTCTGCGAGCGGCTCAGCCGCACCGGCTCGGCTCCTGCCCCCGGAGACGCCGCCGGCATCCGCGGCGAGTTCTACCGGTCCAACTCCGGCGGCGGCGGACTCGCCCCGCTGGTACGGTCCCGGTCGGCTTGTGCGTTCCGCCATCGCCCTCGATGGCCGAAAAACCTACGCCCTGGAAGCCCATCCCGGCGTGCCCCTCGTCTATGTCGTGCCCGGAGCGGCGGGGGACCTGGAGCGTTACGTCAACACCGTCGTGCAAGTCTATGGCACGGCGCAGAATCGCCGCGGCTTGTCCTACCCCTACGTGGCGGCAGCGGCGGTTTCCCCCGCACCACGCTGACATGGCACCATCAGTAGGAAACGGCGAAGCAACACTTCGGGTGCAAGCGGAGCAGCGGGGCACCTGACGGAGCCAGCGGGGCGTCTCCCAATGGACTTGCGCTCGCCTTCCTTCGGAGTCGGCGGGCCAAAAAAAGACGACGGCCTCGCAGCGGAGGCCGCCCCTTCGGTGAGATGTGCTTGCGAATCTAGGGGGTTGATCAGTTCTCGATGGAGCTGCGGAAACCGGTGGGCACTTGCCCCGTTTTGCCTTCGGTTCCCGGTTCAGTGATTGAGCATAAACTCGTTGCTGTTGAGTAAGGCCCAGAAGACATCCTGGTAGAAGGCCACGTCGTTGGGCGTGGCGCCGGGGACGAGGGCGAGGTTCCCCCTGCCCGTTTTGGTTCCAGGTTTGGGTCGAGCGGAGCCAGAGCCGGGCTGGGCCAAGGGGTTGGACAGGTCGATGACCGCTCGGCCATTGCGGACTTCTTCCAGGCGGGCGATCTCCTGAGCGGTGGGATGGCGATTGACGGTCATGAGGAACAGCTCGTCGTAGATGGCGCGGGGTGACGCGACGCCTTTGGCGGTATGGCGACGGACGACATCAGCCACGACTCCGGTGCCAGGTCCGCCGCGGGAGGTGCCGATTTCGGCGTTGAGTTCCTGGCCGTTCATCATGAGCAGGGCTTGGATGACGGTGCCGTTGAAGTTCACCTCGTTCCCTTCATCGTCGCCGAAGTTGACGGTGAGGCGTTGGAGCCAGCGGTCTTTGAGGATGCGGAATTCTTCGCCGCGGCGGGCTTCCGCACGCGTGGCGATGGCCAGGGACTCGAAGAGCACCTCCGGCGACATCGCCTTAAGCGGCATGCGGGCAAAATAGGGGTCGTACTTGGGGTCGATGTAGGCTTTGTTGGCGACGTGGCTGAGGTTGTACACGTGGCTGGTGCAGATCCACTCCAGCAGTTTTTTGGGGTCGTAGCCGTAGCGCTTGAATTCGGTGGCGAGGTAGTCGAGCAGTTCGGGGTGGACGATTTCGTTGCCGCTGTGGAAGTTATCGACGGCGGGTTCTTGAGTCAGGCCGCGGCCAAAGAGATGCCCCCACATGCGGTTGACAAAGGCGCGGGCGAAGTTGTCATGCTCGATGACCCACTGGGCGAGGATTTCCCGGCGGGTCTTGCCGCGCAGCGTCGGGGGCAGCTCGGCGGTGGGTGCGAGCCGCTTGGTCGGCGGTTCCTCGTTGGCAAATTGGGCCAGGTCGCGCAGCATGGTCGGGAAGGTGGCGCGCTTCTGGCCGTCGCGCCGCTCGAAAAACACCATGCCGTTGACGTTCCAGTCTGGGTGATCGGTCACTTCAATCGGCGGTGGCGTATTCTGGCCCAGGTTCATCGGATTGGTCGTGCCGCTGCGATCGGTCTGGCGGAAGAAGGCATTCACACCCCAGAAGTCCGTTTGCACGTACTCCTTGTGATGGGGGTGGTCATGGCATTGCATGCACTGGCTCTGAATGCCCAGGAACAGGCGGGTGACCCGTGAGGTGATGGGCACGGCGTCGAAGCGGCCCTCCCTGGAGAAATCCGTAACCCGGCGGTTGTTCTCATCCACGATGGGATCGCCCAGGTGGCGGGCGATGAACACCACGGCGCCGTTCTCGTTCGACTTCCCTTTGGCGGTGATCAGGTCGTAGACGATGCGGTCCCAGGGCTTGCCTTCGGGGTACTGGGAGGAACCGGCGAACTGCTGGGTGAGCCAGAAGCGGAGCTGTTCCCGATAGACGCGATGGACGTTGCTGCGGGTGAGCAGCCAGGTGGTCCACAGCTCGGCGAAGTTTTCGGCGTAGGCGTTGTTGTAGTCGATGGGCACGGGCAGGCCGGCGATACTGGTGACGGGCTTGCCATCGCGTCCGCGGGGCACGTACTTGTCGTCGTAGAGAAGCCGGCGCACGAGCTTGACCCGCTTGGTGGGGCTGGTATCCCGCTCGAAGTCGATGATCTCTTCCGGGGTGGGAATCCGGCCGATCAGGTCGATGAAGACCCGGCGCATGAACTCCAGGTCCGTGGCCAATTCTGCTGGTTTGGCAATGCCCGCTTCCTGCCACTTGGCGGCGATCAGTTCGTTGATCTTCTGGGTTTGCGGCGAGACGCCGGGGATCGGGCCTGGTTTCTCCTGGGCCGGCACTAGATGCAGGCACGCAAGCAGTGTGCCGAGAGCCAGTCCACCAGCGACAGTTGGCGTGCGGATCATGGGTCAAGTCCCTCCCGGAATATGGCGGCCTGGAGGCTGGATTCCGCCCGGCGGCGTACCCTGCATTCGGCCGGAAACTGTCTTACCCCATACCATCTAGGGATAGTCTAGCCCATGCGCGCCGGGGTGTACCAGCATTTCGTAATCTTTCCCCTGCGGAGAATCCGGCTATAGGTAAGACACAGAATCGCCGGGCGAAGTTCCGTATTCCTTGATCCTAGGCGGTAGACGGAGCGCGGATGGTCTGGGATTGCGATTTGCGTCAGGTGGCGGAGTACATCCGTCGGGCGGAGACGGAAGAGCTGCTCGACCGGGTGACGGTGTACCGGGCGGGGATGGAACCCGCCGCGGTCGATCTTATGGAGCACGAGTTAGACCGCCGGGGGATTAGCCGGGAGGCGATCGCGGAACACGCCGCTGCGCGCCGCCGCCATGCCATTCTCCTACCGGATGGCTGCGCCGTGTCGTGCCATTTCTGCTGGCGGCCTGCCGTCAGTCGGGCGTGGGGCTGGTACAAACTCTGGGGTTGGATTCCCATTTTCCCCCGCCTCTTCGCCCGCTGCGAGGTCCACGGAGGCCGGCCCGATGCCCCCGCCGAGGCGGAACAGGACACGGACAGCTTCCCACCGTCGGAGTAAATCCGGGTCTCGGCCCACGTCCAGGGGCTGCGGCTCTGCGCAACGGACGGTTAGCTGCCTGATAGCAACTGGCGCACCTGCTCTTCCGTCACGCGGCTAAAGGGGATGCCGAGCTTCTGGCTCACCCAGCTCTGGAGCGCCGGATGATAGTGCGGAAAGGTGCTCCGGGCGAGCAGGGCCTTCATGCGGCGGTCCCGGTTGGCCCGTTCCTTGCGCTTGCGGTGGCCGTTGGCGATGCGCGACAAGGCCATGTTGTCCCGCATCCGGTCCATCCGCCGCCGTGTGGACATGCGCACAGCCATATCTGTGATCTCCTCTGATGTCTGCCGCGGAGGTATTGCCCTGTTTGCAAGCAGGACCCCGTGAGCCGGAGTCCGTGAGCCGGAGTCCGTGAGCCGGAGTCCGTGAGCCGGAGTCCGTGAGCCGGAGTCCGTGAGCCTGCAAGAGAGATCAGTTTAGCAACGGCAGGGTCCGGCGGAAAGGCGGCGGTCACCCGTGGCGTCACCCGCGGTGCACCCGTGGCGTCCCGAAGCCTCCGGGCAGGAAAAACAGCAATAACCCCTCGGCGTCCCCGAAGACCCGCCGGGTCTCAAAGGTGCAGAGGGATTCATCGCAAAGATGTCCAAGGGTTCACCAGAGATTCAGATGGTGTAATCCGGCTCGAAGACTTTGGCGGCTTTCGGGGTGACGAAGACGGTCTCGCCGGGCTTCAAGGCCAGGGCGCGGTAGCGTTCCGGGGTCAAATCGACGTTGAGCATCAGGCCGAAGTCTTCGGCGAGGACGCGGACTTTGACAACGGAGCCGGCGGGGTTGAGGTGGACGATCTTGCCGGTGAGGCAGTTGCTGCTGTCGGGATTGCGGGAGATGTCGAGTTCGTGGGGGCGGATGTAGGCGTCGATGCGGCCGTTTTCCCCCGTGCCGAAGACGCGGGCCGGGACTTCGACCGTGCCGGTTTCCCCCAGGAGGGCTTTGCCGCCTTCGACCCGCACAGGGAGCTTGTTGACGTTGCCCAGGAAATCCATGACGAAGGCCGTGGCGGGATGCTCGAAGACTTCCAGCGGCGTCCCTTCCTGTTCGATGCGCCCGTGGTTCATGACGACCACGCGGTCGGCCACCTCGAAGGCTTCCTCCTGATCGTGGGTCACGAAGATGCTGGTGACGTGGAACTCGTCATGGAAGCGGCGCAGCCACAGACGCAGCTCAGCACGGACCTTGGCATCGAGCGCTCCGAACGGCTCGTCGAGCAGCAGCACTTTGGGGTCGGGGGCCAAAGCCCGGATTAGGGCGATGCGCTGTTTTTGCCCACCGGACAGCTCGCTGGGATAGTGCTGGGCCTTTTCCTCCAGGCGGACCAGACGAAGCAGCTCCATGACCCGCTCGCGCACCTGCCGCTCCGGCACCTTGCGCACCCGCAGGCCAAACGCCACGTTGTCATAGACCGTCATGTGCCGGAACAGAGCGTAATGCTGGAAGACGAAGCCGACGTTGCGGTCGCGGGCCGAGCGGCGGGTGATCTCGTCATCGTGATAATAGACCGCGCCGCTGTCCGGCACTTCTAGCCCGGCGATGATCCGCAGCAGGGTCGTCTTGCCCGAACCGGACGGTCCCAGCAGGGCCACCAACTGTCCGGTGGGGCAGACCAGCGACACATTGTCCAAGGCGACGAATGTGCCGAAACGCTTGGTCAGATTCTGCACGCTAATCGACATACCTGCGCATCCGCAACCGTTGCTCTTGTCCTAGGGGGAAGGACGGTCCGGGGCATCCGGGAAGGCTGCGCTTGGGGCGGCTCGGGGGCCATTGGCGGCAGCCGAGGGGTCGGTTGGCTCCTCCAGGTCGGTTGGCTCCCGCGGCAAGTCCGGGGCTTCGCGCTGCGCTGGGGGCAGGCGCCGGCCTTCCAGAGAGACCTTGAGGATGAGTGTCATCACCGCCAGCAGGGTCAGCACCGAGGCCAGGGCGAACGCCGCCGGACTGTTGAAGTCCTGAAAGAGCAATTCCACTTGCAGCGGCATGGTGTTCGTTTCCCCCGGAATGCGTCCCGATACGACGGAGACGGCGCCGAACTCGCCCATCGCCCGGGCGTTGCACAAAATGATGCCGTAGAGCAGCCCCCATTTGATGTTCGGCAAGGTCACGCGCCAGAAAATCTGCCAACCGTTGGCTCCCAGACTCAAGGCGGCCAGCTCCTCATCGGGACCGATCGTTTCCATCACCGGGATCAATTCCCGCGCCACATACGGCAGGGTCACGAAGGTCGTGGCGAGGATCAACGCCGGGACGGTGAAAAGAAGGTCCAGCCCCTGGGCGCGCAGATACGGACCGAAAAACCCCTGCAAGCCGAAGAGCAAAACAAAGGACAAACCCGCTACCACCGGAGAAACGGACAGGGGCACGTCAAGGAGGGTGACCAGCAAGGTCCGCCCCGGAAAGCGAAAGCGTGCCACCGCCCAGGCCGCCGCCAGGCCAAAGATCACGTTGCAGAGTACCGCCAGCGGCGCCACCGTCAGGGTCAACAGGATCGAATGGCGCGTGTCGGCATCCCCGAAAAGATGCTGGACGTAGGCCGCCAGCCCCTCCCGCAGAGCTTCGTAAAACACATGGACGACGGGAATCACGACCAGCACGACCATCAGCAGCACCGTCAGACTGATGAGCAGCAGGCGCACCCAAAGGGGGTCCTGCATCTGGCGGCGAATCCCCTGGGCGCGGTCCCGCACCGGGCGGCGCAGTCCCACCGGAGCGATCCCCGTATCTTCCGCGAGGTTCCCCACGCTCATCCTTGGCGGCTCCCAGTTCCCTGGCGACGGATCACGAGGAACAAACGCTTGCCTCCCAGGACCTTCCCGGCAGTTCTCCGGGGCAGTTCTCGTTTCATCCCCTCCGGCTCCAGGCTTCCAGGCGATTGATCACCACGAGCAACAGCAGCGAAGCGGCAAGCAGCACTGTGGCCAGGGCGGTCGCCTCCTTCACCCTGTCCCCGCCTTCCTCCAGGCGGCTGACGATCAGAAACGGCGCGATCTCCGTCTTATACGGCATGTTGCCGGAGACGAAGACGATGGAACCGTATTCTCCCAATCCGCGGGCCAGGGCCAGGGCAAAGCCCGTGATCAGGCTCGGCACCAGGGCGGGAAAGAGGACATGGCGGAAGGTTTGCCAGCGACTGGCTCCCAGCAGGGCCGCTGCTTCCTCTTCTTCGCTGTCGAGGCTCTGAATCACCGGCTCCAAGGCCCGCACCACGAAGGGAAAGCCGATGAACACCAGCACGACTACGATCCCTAACCGGCTGTAGGCCGCCTCGATGCCCAACGGCACCAGGAACTGCCCCAGCCAGCCTTCGGCACTGTAGAGGTTGGAAAAGACCAGGCCCGCCACCGCCGTCGGCAAGGCCAAGGGCAAATCGACGAGGGAATCGAGCAGGCGCCGTCCCGGAAACTCGTAGCGCACCAGCACCCAGGCGATGAGCAGACCGATGACGGTGCTGATCGCCGCCGCCACCAGCGACGCCCCGAAGCTCAAGGCATACGCCGCCCGCGCCCGCCTGCTCCACACCGCCGCCGTAAACTCCGACGCGCTCATCCCCAGCGCCGTCACCACGCACGCCCCCAGCGGCAATAGTACCAGCACCGCCAGGTACACCACCGTGAACCCCAGGCTCAATCCATACCCCGGCAACACCTTCGGATTGATCCGCCCCATCGCCTTGGCTCCGCCGCTGAGCTACCCTCCTGCTCCGGGATTCTCGCCGCTTTCCCCGCTCAAGCCGATCTCCTCGTCCAAACTGGGCACACCACGCCTGCTGTTCTCACCGTACTGCGGACCCTGCCGCCCTCTCTGCCGGCCTGCCCAGCTTCATCGGCGGCTTTCCCAGCCTAACGGCTCCTGCGTTCCCGGCCAATTCCAATTCCCCCCTCCGACTCAGTTTTATCATTATTCCTATCAACTTGATCATAGATCGGCCATCAGGAATCGGCTCCCATCGACGGACAGCTTCAGGGTTTCCCCGAAAGGCTCGGTCTTCACATGTCGCAGTGCGGCTCTGGGGGAGGACGGACGGGCTAAGTCATCGATCGACAGCAGAGCCTCCGCGGCAGGGAGAGGTCCGAGGGTCCGAGGGCCGAGCGGTGTTGGCAGAAGTAAGGGCAGGGCTGGGGTGGCGCAGTCGCAGTGAGGTGAGCCGCTGCGAGTTCCATTTGCCGGCGGATTTTTTAGTGTAATGGAAGGAGGATGCGGTAGGCTGAGCGGTGGGAGGTGGAAGCGATGGCACACGGTCCGGACAAGTCAGGCCGAGGGGAGCGCGGGAACTCGCGGAGCGGGGGTGTGGGGCCTGGAGATCGGGAAGGTGCAGTAGGCCGCGAGAGCCGGGCGGAGCGGGGGATCAGTCAAGCCAGGCGGATTCCGCGGTGGTTCCCGCTGGTGTTGGGTGGGATTCTGTTAGGAGGCGTGCTGGTCATTGGTCTTTGGGCGCCGGAGTGGAGCCGAGGCCCAGCCCCGCCGGGCATGGTCTGGATTCCTGGGGGCAAGTTCCTCATGGGAACTGATGATCCGCACCCCTTCTTCGCCGATGCGCATCCGATTCACGAAGTCGAGGTCCGCGGCTTCTGGATGGATGAGACGGAAGTGACGAATGCGGACTTTGCCCGCTTTGTGGAGGCCACGGGTTACGTGACGACGGCGGAGCGCCCGCCGACCAAGGAGCAGATTATGGCCTATCTGCCGCCCGGCTGGTCGGAGCCGCCCCCGGATAAACTCGTCCCCGGTTCGGTCGTCTTCGATCCGCCGTCGCACGCGGTGCCCTGGGATGACGAGTCCCGTTGGTGGAAGTGGGTGCCGGGCGCCTGCTGGAAGCATCCGGAAGGGCCGGGCAGCAGCATCGCCGAGCGCATGGATCACCCCGTGGTGCACGTCTCCTGGGAGGATGCCCAGGCGTATGCCCGCTGGGCGGGGAAGCGGCTGCCGACGGAGGCGGAATGGGAATATGCGGCCCGCGGCGGCCTGGTGCAAAAGCCCTATCCCTGGGGCGACGCCGAACCCAACGCCGGCGGCCTCTGGCGCTGCAACATCTGGCAGGGCGAGTTTCCCCATCGCAACACCCGCGAAGACGGCTACGACCGCACCGCCCCGGTGAAAGCCTTTCCGCCCAATCCCTACGGCCTCTACGGCATGGCCGGCAACGTCTGGGAGTGGTGTCAGGATTGGTACCGGCCCGACTATTACGCCCACAGCCCGCGGAAAAACCCCCAGGGACCGGAGATCAGCTACGACCCCTCCCGGCCGCACGAGGCCCTGATCCCCAAGCGCGTCCAGCGCGGCGGTTCCTTCCTCTGTAGCTTCGGCTTCTGCGCCCGCTTCAAGGTCTACGGCCGGGGCAAAGGCGATGTCGACACCGGCACCTCCCACCTCGGCTTCCGCTGCGTCAAAGATCGCTGACCGTGTGGGGTCAAAAACACTCCCTTAGCGTCCGCTGCGGCTTCCGCTGCGTCAAAGATCGCTGACACCGAACGATCTGCGGACGCCGGCCATTCACAACGGGCATTTTCCGCATCTGGCCTTTTCCCATCTTTCCCATCGGGGCTTTGGGGGCTTTGGGTGGATTCAGGAATTTTTTGTCCTCTTGAGCGGTCAACGGTCGTTTCTCCTTTCAAGCCAGCCTAGAGGGAGGCGGAAGGGGGGATTCTTTCCACCCTCCGGTGGAAAGTCCAGGGAAACGTCAGCGAATCCGGCTAAGAGTGGGCGTGCCCTGTGCTGCAGAAACTTCCCGGAGGGCGGTGCGAGCAAGACGCACGGCGGAAGCGACTGGGGACCCGTATACCACCGTTCAGACGGGATTGCCACTATGATCTCTGTCAAATGGGTTGACGGTGCTTGCAAGACATCTTCCCCTCCTTTATCATTCAACCGTCTCAACTTTCTTGTGCGTGAGAGCGAGGGTTGGAGTGCCATGGCGTCCTCCCTGTGTTCGGTGTGCTCGCGACCGTTGCCGGCGGAGAGTTTGGCCGAGGGGGTCTGTCAGACCTGTCGAGCGAATACGGGGCCGACGGACCTTGAAAGTTTGGCCGCCGTTTCGTCTGCGGCGGCGGGGATGCAGACGCAAGCGGCGGTGGGTCTGGCACAGTCCGAGGAGGTGACGCGGACTTATCACGGTGCCGAGCCGCAGACGCGTGTGGCCCTAACGGAGCATCTCGAAGGGTATGATACGCCACTGCCCGAAATGTTGCGGCAACTGCCGCCTGCTCCACCGGGTTATGAGCTGATCAAGCGGCTAGGCAGCGGCGGCATGGGGGATGTGTTCCTCGCCCGCGAGTATCCCACGGAGCGCCTGGTGGCAATGAAAATGCTACGCTCGCCGGGCAACGCCATCGCCGCGGAGCGGTTCATCTCCGAAGTGCGGGCTTTGGCGCGGCTGAATCATCCCCACATCGTCAAGGTGCTAGCCACGGACTTCCTCCGGCAGCAGCCGTTCTTCACCATGGAATATGTCAGTGGTGGAACTTTGGCGGACCGCCTGCGCCAGGGTCCCCTCGACCCGCGGGAAGCGGCGCGGTTGATCATGCTCGTGGCCCAGGCGGTCCATGCCGCGCACACGGCCCAGGTCTTGCATCGGGACATCAAACCGAGCAATATCCTCCTCGATGCTCAAGGGCAGCCGCACATTTCCGACTTCGGGCTAGCCAAGATGCTCGATCGTGATGACGGCCTGGTGACCATGACTGGTCCGCTGGGCACGCCGAGCTACATGCCGCCGGAGCAATGCTCGCGCCGCTTTGGACCGATTGGGCCGCCCGCCGATGTGTACAGCTTAGGCGCGACGCTTTATCATCTGGTTACGGGCCAGCCTCCCTATCGCGGCAAGACAGCGGTGGAAATCCTCCAGCAGATTGAAGAAGGAATACCCCTCCGTCCCAGGGCGTTGCGCCCGGATTTACCCCCCGCCTTGGAAGCGATCATTCTCAAGTGCTTGCAGAAGCGGCAGGAGGACCGCTATCCGAGCGCGGAAGCTCTGGCCGAGGACCTGGAACGCTTCTTGCAGAACTCAGTGCCGTCGGCCCCGCTGCATACGCCGTGGCGCCGCCTGTGGCTGTGGACCCGCCGCCAGCGCTCCCGCCTGTTGGCCGGGACAACCGGGCTCCTCCTCTTAGCGGTGGCCGCCATCCTCGGTGCGGTGCTGCCGCGCACCGAAACCCCGACACCGGACGAACGCCTCGCCGCCCTGATGAATTCCCTCCGTCAGGGAGAGTCCGTGACGCTCATCGGCCCGACCGGCCTGCCTGCTTGGTCGAAGGTCCTTCATGGGAATGTCGCCCTATCCTCCGACGAAACCAGCGAACGCGCCTGCGTCTATAGCAGCCTGGGATATGGCCTGGTGCTGCTGTTGCCTGAAGTGCCCCTGGATCGGTACACCCTGGAGGCGGAAATCCGCCTGGTGAACCTGGTCACCGCCCGCCGCGATGGCCTGCAAATGGGCGGCCTGTTCTTCGGCTATCTCCCGAACGACTCGGCCATGCCCGGCTGTGTCTTCCATGCCGTCAAACATGTCAGCTTCCTCGACCACCATTACACCCCGGAAAATCCCCAGGCGTATCTCCACCCCGAACATGTCTATTTCGGCGACCTGATCCTTCTGGAGCGTCCGGGCGATTTTCCGATACTGGCCTTTCCGCGTTCGCCGCACCGGCATCCCTTCACGCCGTCCATCGTTTGCCCAGCACCTTGGCGGAAAATCCAGATCAAGGTCCGTCCGGACTTGGTGGAGACTTACTGGCGGGATGAGCGGGGCCAGATGGTGCGCTTCGCCGCGGTGAAGGGACCGGCCCTGGACAAGCAAGCGGAAGTCGCCGCCGACTCCCTGCGCAAAAGTTTCCCCCAGCTCGACTATCCCACGCCGGATTGGCATCCGCGCCGCGGACTGGGCCTCTGGTGCCACCGAGCGGTGTACGCCGTCCGAAACCTGACCCTCACTCCCGGAAAGTAACCCCGAATGGGGTGCGACCCCCTTCGATGGGCTTGGCCTCTCTGGCGCCCTCCAGACCGGGCAACCCTTGCCTCACGGCCGCTACCCCAACGCGCCGGCGTCCCAAGACCTGTCTGTGTGATCAATATATATACAGTGATATATCTGCTATATATAAACTACATCTCTAGATAGCCAAAAAAATGCGAATTTTCTGCATTATTTTATACTCTTCGTCATATAATAAAAATAGAAGTAAACATCGGCACCCGTACTGCCACTGAGATCAGGGGAAACCAACAAGAGAAATCATGGGGAAGAGAAAAAGTCAAGAGTTTCCCGACCGGAAAAAAATGTTTCCAAGAGGGCTTGACAGGCGGAGTTGCGGTAGATTGTTCTGGAAGTTTTCCAACGGTGGGAGGACAAACCGCTGGGCTTCCGGCCCGGAAGTTCCCCAAGGATATTCGTCCCATTGGTCACGCAAAAATTATTGACATGGGGTTTCGAGTCGTTACCTACTGAGAATAGAGAGAAGAACACAGAGTGTTCGACTCAAGGGAAAGAGGTAGAGTTGCGTGGACTCTACCATCATTTAGATGAAAGGAGGTTTTTATGGAGATTTGTTTTCCAGTCACCGAAGGGTGTTGTCCGCCCAACTACACGATTTGGGGGACGTACGACGCGAACAATCCCGCGGCCAATGGCAATGCGGTGATGACCAACGTGAACAACAGCAACGATGTCGTGGTGGCGGGGAACTTTCAGTTCCGCAGCGACGGCATCTGGATGGCGCAGTTTGCGGGGTTGACTGTCGGGGCGGTGTACAACGTCAATGCGAGCTACGAGGTCAACACCCAGCCGGTGTATGCGCCCCAGGTGGAGAATGTGGAGGTGCAGGCTGACGCGCCGGTGGTGGCTCCGCCGCCTCCCCCACCCCCTCCGCCGCCGCCGGATGGCAATCATCGCATGTCCGTCGAAGCGGCGTGTCCCACCGGCTCGGCTGCACCGGTTCCCGGCAGTGTCTGCTACTACGGCACTTGCTCGGCCCATCTGCCCATCCGGCAGTTGCAGATCGTCACGTGGAACGAGCAGACGGGGGAAAGCTATAGCTGCGTGTCCGGCCTGGTTTGCGCGGGGAAGTGGGCGGCCCTCATTCCCCTACCCGCCGATAAGGGAAAGAGGGTTTACCTGTGCGACCTGCTCTTTTTGGGAGACCAGGGCCAGGTGCTCCAGCAGACCCGCATGCGGCTGGTTCGCTAGCGGCAGGACGGCAGAACAGGCGCCCCTGAGCGGCCCGCCTCGGGCTTCACCAATTGCTCGCGCAGCCTCCCCTGCCTACGGACCTTCCCCTTTCTGAATCTTTTGTCCATAATGGACACAGTTTCAGAAAGCGCGGGGCACGGCATAGGCGGAAGAGGGCCGACTTTCCCGTCCCGGCTGGAAGGATTGCCGGAGGGGGAAACCAGCCCAACCTGTGCGGTTCCCGAAGAACAGGTCCGAGAGGAGGGGGAACGATGAGCGAGCGATTCACCACGGCGCTGGGCGGCGAGGCGGCGGGGGAATGGGGCAGCGGGATTTGCCGGAGTGCCTCCCTGGCGAATCTCGCCAAGGCGCTGGCCCAGGCCCAAGCGGAGCTGAAAAACCCGCCGAAGGATCGGGTCAACCCGCACTTCAAGTCGAAGTATGCCGATTTGGCAACGGTGCGGGACTGGGTGCTGCCGGTGCTCAATCGCCACGGGTTGAGCGTGGTGCAGTTGCCGTGCGAGGGGTCGGGTCGGCCGGCCTTGTTCACGCTGCTGTTGCATGAGTCCGGGGAGTATTTGGGCGCATGCTTGCCGTTGCGGCTGGTCAAGGATGATCCCCAGGGCATGGGTTCGGCCCTGACGTATGCCCGGCGGTATGCCCTGCAAGCTCTGGCAGGCGTGGCGGGGGAAGAGGATGACGACGGCAACAGCGCCAGCGGCACGGTTCAGCGCAGCCGTCGCGGTGCGGACCGGCGGGAGGAAAGCCGGCGGCGCATGCTGGACTATTTCCAGCAGACCCACGGGGTGACGGCGGAGCAGGTGTGCCAGGCGGTGGGGGTCCAGCGCCCGGAAGAGATCGAGGAGACGCACCTGCGGCGCCTGCGGGACATCGCTGTGGCCCTGAAGAGCGGCCAGCCGGCCCGTGCTTTTTTCCCGTCCAGTCCCTCGACAACCGTTCCTCCAACCACGGCCAGTTTGCCCTCCGCCGCCTGAAGAGGTCCCGCTCCAGCTCCGAAACGGAAGCCTCGGTTGGCTCCCCCCCCGAAGCGCCGTCCGCGGATAGACCATCCGCTTCCGCCTTGTCCCCTTCCCCAGACGGCCGCTCCTCTGACTTCCTCCCGCGGCGTTGATAGGATAACCCGGCGGTTTCGCGGAACAGTGTCCTGAGGTGTGGCTGTGAGTGCGACAGGTTCGTTACCTTCGGAGCCGGAACGGCTGGATGTCATCGCGGTGGCACCCCATCCTGATGACGTGGAGATTCTCTGCGGCGGCACCCTGGCCAAGCTGGTGCTCTTGGGGTACCAGGTCGGCATCTTCGACCTGACGAACGGGGAACCGACCCCGCGCGGCAGCGTGGAGAAGCGGCTGGCGGAAGCGGAACAAGCCCGCCGCATCCTCGGCGTCCAGGTGCGCAAAAACATCGACCTGCCCAATCGTGTTCTCATGGATTGCCCGGAGAATCGCTTTCGGCTGGCCACCGAGTTCCGGCGGTACCGCCCCGGCATCATCCTCGTGGCTTATGGCCGCACGCCAGCCGCTTCCCCCGACCATTACCAGGGCCAGCTTATCGCCGAGGCGGCCCGCTTCTACTCCCAACTCACCCGCTGGGATGACCGCTTCGGCCACACCGCCCCGTACCGCATTCCCCATCTCGTGTACGTTCCGTTTCCGTTCGATGCGGAGAATCGCCACTGGCATAGCCAGTTTGTCATCGACATCACCGACACCATCGAGCAGAAACTGGCGGCGATCCGGGTTTACGAGTCGCAGTTTGACGCTAGCCGCTTCCAGCGGGTGGAGCACATGATCCGCTCGGTCAACGGCTATCATGGCGCCCGTTGCGGTTTCCACTACGGGGAGTTGTTCGCCCTGCCGGCGCCGGTTGGGGCCACGGACCTGGTCCAATTGGTTCACGGCAGCAAAGGCTCGCTTGCACCGGTGCAACTGCCGGGCAAGGATCATCTCCCCACCGGCTGAGGCATCGCTTCCCCTGGGTTCCAGTCGGGGGCGGGTCAAAGGCCGTGGCGGCGGTCGGCGTGCGGTGGTTAGGCTTCGAGCTTTTCTCGGCGAAAAAGCCCATCCGCTGGGAAGCGGTCGGCTGCTGCTGCGGTGGGTGGGAGGAAGGAGCGCCCCTGCCTTACGAGTCCCGGCGGTGGGACATCCCGTCGGCTGCCACGGTTGGAAAATCCGGTTTCTACGGGTGGAAAATCCAGTTCCCACAGTTGGAAAATCCGGTTGCCAGTGGGCGGAAAATCGGAACCTTCGGGAGGGAAAATCGTAACGCCGGGGCAAATTCCCTCATGGCAGGGGGGCGAGACTGAAGGTATGATGGAAGAAAGAAGGCCGAATCGGCTGTCCGTCGCAACCCCAGGTGGAGACAGGTATGCGCTGCCGACACTACTGTGCTATCGCTCTGTTTGTGCTGGGCATGCTCGCCATCCTGCCCGTTCGTCCCTCGGCCCATCTCCTGGCCCAGAAAGGGGAGCCGCCGGTCGAGGAAACCTTCTCCACGGCGGATGGCGTCATTCTCCGTGGCCTGTTTTACAAGGCGGCGCAAAACTCCTCCTCGGCCCCTGTCGTCATCCTGCTCTATCCGCCGGGTCAACGCGGGGCGGAGACCGATATGACTAAGGGGGACTGGGAAGGATTAGCGCGGCGACTCACCCAGGAGGGGTACAACGTCTTCCGCTTCGACTGGCGCGGACACGGCAAGCGGGGGCATGAAATCAAGGATAAGGATGTGTTCTGGACCAATCCCTACACCGGGCCGTGGAATGTCAAGTACGTGACCGGCTTTGGGAAAAAGCCGCTCAAAAATGACATCTACTTCAAGGACATTCGCGATCCGCTACGCTACATGCCGGTCTATCTGCTGGACCTGGCGGCGGTGCGTGCCCATCTCGATGCGAAGAACGACCTGCGGGATTGCAACACCAGTTCCCTCTATCTCATCGGCGCGGGCACGGCGGCGACCCTGGGCATGGCCTGGATCGTGACGGAATGGTACCGCCCAGCGATTGCTCCGGGTGTGGCGGAGATTCTTCCCGCGGCACGCTATGAGTTTGTGCCCCAGCGGATTGCCGGGGGGGTCAAGGTGCCGGCGGGGGAGGACATTAGCGCGGCCGTCTGGCTCAGCCCGATTCGGCCCAGTGTGGTCAGCGAAACCTTGGCCAAAAGCTGGATTAGCGCTTATGCGCCCAAATTGCGCGACAACAATCCCATGCTCTTCCTCTATGGGGATGGCGATGCCATAGCCCAGCGGGATGCCCGCTTCTTCTTCCACGAAGTTCTCGTCGGTGCTGGCAACCGCCAACTCGGCCTCAACCCTCTCAATCCAAAATACCTCTTCTCCATCAAGGGGGCGAAGAGTCTCTCCGGCGTCGGCCTGTTGGGCAATAACGCCACGCTCAAAACCGAGGACACCATCTTGCAGTTCATGTCCGCTATTCAGAAGGAGCGGGCCAAGGTGGCGGCGCGCAATCGCGGCTACAGTGCCCCGCTCTTCATCGATCTGAGGTACTTTGGCTTCACGCCGTGATGGCGAATCCCCCGTCTTGGGACGTAAAAGCCTAAAGCGATGACGCTAGGCGAACGCGGAGCGCGCTTGGCGGCTTAGCTTTTGCGAGAGGCGGCTTAGCTTTTGCGGTAGATGGTGGCAGGGTCCACGACGCGCTCAGCGGCGAGTTGGAGCTGGTCCCCTTCCACGCGGCGAAAGAAGCAGCTTTTGTACCCTTCGTGGCAAGCCGCCCCGCCCACTTGCCGCACTTTGAGCAGGACGGTGTCGGCGTCGCAATCCACGCGCACTTCCACCACGTGCTGCACGTGGCCGCTTTCCTCCCCTTTACGCCACAGGCGGCCCCGGCTACGGCTGTAATAGACCGCCCGGCCCGTCCGCAGCGTCTCCTCCCACGCCTCGCGATTCATCCACGCCAGCATCAGCACTTCGCCGGTCTCGGCATCCTGAGCGATCGCGGGGACGATCCCGCCGCTTTTGTCAAAGTTGATCATGCCGTGTCCCCAAATCGGCCGTGTCCCTCTCGTCTGGGGGGAATTTTACTCGCCCAGCCGCTTCCCAGCGTGGGCATACCCTCCGCTTCCTCCGCTCGGCTCCCCAGTCAGGCGATGGCGGCCTTCGCGATAACACCACCTAAAGCAGCTCCGCGGGGAGTTGTTGTTATAATACGGTATAACACCTCTGGCCGCATCGGGCTTCGGCAGCGTGAGAGCACCCCGCCCGCTCGGATCACCCGCATGTCGGAGTCATCCGCCCTTCGGATGGAACGGCGTGCCAAGAAATGAACCGCTCGCGGAAGCCGAGGATTGCCCCTAGAATCGTGGGGCGTTCACGTTTCGAGCGCCAGGGGGCGATCTCACCGTGACCCCGCGATCGCAGCTTTCACCTCCGGGCGGGACAGGACCACAAGGCCCCAAATCCCCGCGGGCATCCCGATCCAGCAACAACACCCGCTGATGCACGGAATGATCGCCAGGATCGAAGCCGTCACGGGTAGCGCCAGGCCGGAGAGGTTCCACATCTGAATCCCGCCGATGAGGATTAACAGGCATAAAAGGATGCTGACAATGGTGAAGGGAAAGGTCAGGGGGTGTTCGACGGAGTTTTTGAGTTCGGTCCAGAGTTCGATCAACTCCTCTTTCTCGTCCTGGGTCAGGTTGGGGTCTTGCTGGACGTTAGCGATGGCGTCATTGAAGGCTTTGGGCAGCAATGGCAGGGCGATGAGGAACAGGATCTCCGTCAGCAGGGTCAGGATGCCGGTGAGGATGAGCAGGAAAGCGGGGACACGCACCGCGGCTTTCGCGGCCAGATAACTCTGGTGGTAGTTATTGGGAAGGGGAGGCGGACCGTAGGGATACGAGCGGTAATCATCGGGGGGGTAGCTGCTCATGTCTCGTCTCCTCCTGATTCCGGCTGGGGTGTCTTCGTCTCCTTGGTTCTGTCTGGGGTGTCTTGTTTCCTGATCTCGTAGGGCAACTTCGCTCTGGCAACCTCGACGGGGAGGAACCGTACCTTTCCGGCAGTGCGTGCGGCTTTTAGCATTGGATGAGGCTGAAGCAGTCGTAGCCGGCGAGACGTTCGCGTCCCTGGAGATGGGTCAATTCAAGCAGGAAGGCACAGCCGGCGACCTTTCCACCCGCCTGTTCGACGAGTTTGCAGGCTGCGGCCATAGTCCCACCGGTAGCTAGGACATCATCGACGAGCAGCACCTGGGCGTGCGGGGCGATGGCATCGATGTGGACTTGCAGCTCGGCTGAGCCGTACTCCAGGTCGTACTTGTAGCTGTGGGTTTGGAAGGGGAGCTTGCCCGGTTTGCGCAAGGGGATGAGGGGCTTGCGCAGCTCCAGGGCCATCGGGGCCGCGAAGAGGAAGCCGCGGGCTTCCGCCGCCGCAATGGCATCGACAGGCCGGGTCGCGTAATGGGCGGCCAACTTGGCCACGGCGTAGGCATACGCCGACGGGTCGGCCAACAGCGGCGTGATGTCCTTGAACAAAATCCCCGGTTTGGGAAAATCCGGTACGTCGCGGATGTAGCTGCGCAAATCCATCGGACGGCCCTCCCCACAGATGGAATTTCCCTTAGCCTAGCAAAAAGCCGACAGCCTGGGATGTTGTTTTTTCCCAGATAATCTATCGGGTGGGGCACTGCTCTGCCGTGATTCGGAATGCCTGGCTGTGATTAGGAATCCGTGATGCGAACGGCCGGGATCAGAGTATCTTCCTGGAGGACCGTGGCAAGACGATGAACCCGGAGCGTATGGTCATCCGTGCGGCGGAGCGGCGGGATTTGGCGGCGCTGGTGGCCTACAACCTGGCTTTGGCCTGGGAAACCGAACAGAAGCGGCTGGACCCGGTCACGGTCGAGGCGGGTGTGGCGGCGCTCTTGGGCGATCCGCAGCGGGGCTTTTACACCGTCGCCGAAGTCGAGGGGCAGGTGGTCGGCCAGGTGCTCATCACCTTCGAGTGGAGCGATTGGCGCAACGGTTGGTTCTGGTGGTTGCAGAGCGTCTATGTCCAGCCGGCGTTCCGCCGTCGGGGGGTGTTCCGCGCTCTGGTGGAACATCTGGAGGAGCGCGCTCGCCGGGAGGGCCAAGTCGTGGGCTTGCGCCTCTACGTCGAACGAGACAATCGGGCAGCCCAGGCAGTGTATGCCGCTTTGGGCTTGCAGCCGACCACCTACGGCGTGTTGGAGAAGTGCTGGAAGCCGGTCTGAAGCCGGCGGTGGCCGCTGCGTTCCCGGACGATGCCGGTGTGTTGGTTTCCCCCCTGTCACGGTGCCGCTCTCCATTTTTCCCCGGTGGAATCGGCCTCGTGTCCCCATCGGCTCGGATTCGCCGCGTGAACCTAGCGCAAACCCAACCTCCAAACCAAATCTGCGGTGCCTCCTTCTGCGGCTTCGGGTCCCCGGCTGAGGCTCGTGACTTTCCCCAACGTCGATTGCAAAGGCTTTCCCTCCTGCGGTAAACTCGCAGTATGGACTTTACTGCGGAGGAATTGTTTGAGGCGATCGACCGGCTCATCGCCGGGCTGCTGGAGCGGGCGGGGATCGAGACGCCGCCGGTGGATGCTTTGTATCTGGCGAAGGAGCATTTAGGGATACCGATCACGATCCAGTCTCCTCCTCCGCCGGAAGCGGGGGAGCGTCCCCGTGCACGGCGGCGGCGGCCGAGTGCGGAAGACGGCATCGTGCTCACCGCCGGCATGACACGGGAACAGCGGCACAAGGCGGCGGCGGAGGGGATCGCCCTGGCCCTGGCTCCGCAGCTCTGCCGCAAATTGGGCCTTCCCTTCGATCCGCACGAGCGTGTCTTTCTGGGGCAGTTGCGCACGCTCTTTCCCCCCCGCCTGTTGTTACCGACGCGGATGTTCCGGGCGGCGCAGCGGGAATGCCAACGGGACTTGCTCGCCTTGCAGGAGCGCTTTGCCACCGCCTCGGCGGAAATGATTGCCCTGCGCTGGCTGGACCTGGACGAACCGGCGGTGATCAGCTTCGTCGATGACGGCGTGGTGTCCTTGCGCCGCAGCAATTGTGGGGTGAGCGGCAAGAACCTGCTCCCCGTAGAGCAGCAGTGCTACGAGCGGGTCGCCCTCCTGGAGCGGCCCCACCGTTTGCGGCAGCAAGGCTGGACGGTCCGCGGCTGGCCTCTCTCGGAACGCCTCGTGCTGCGGATAGTCCTTCACAGCACGCCGGATGATGTATAATATGACGGTGATGACCACGGCGGTGGACCCACAGACTCCGGGCTTCTGACCGCCGTCGTTATTTTGTCGGACGGCCTGCCTCCTCCTCGCAGTTTGGCCCTAGCGCCGGGCACCCTATCCCGACCCCTCCGTCGGGATCGGTTTTTTGTCGGCTGGGCCGGATCACTACCGCGGCAGCACAAGGGGAGGGGTGCGTGTCCTCCCGTCCGGCGTTGGAATGGATACGGGAACGGGTTGAGACGGCAGGGCCGAGGTTCCCCCTCGCCCTCAGGAGAGTTCCGACGATGAGCCAAGACGCTATCCCGATGACCCGCGAAGGCTACGAGAAACTCAAGGCGGAGCTGGATCGCCTGCGGAATGTCGAAATGGTCGAAGTGACCAAGCGGGTGGCCAAAGCCCGCGAACTGGGCGATCTGAGCGAAAACGCCGAGTATCACGCCGCACGCGAAGACCAGGGTCTGCTCCAGGCTCGCATCAACGAGCTGTCCGATCGGCTGGCGCGCGCCGTGATCATCGATCCGAGCCATCTCCCGCGGGACACCGTGGTCTTCGGCAGCCGGGTCAAAGTGCTCGACCTGGACATCGAGGAAGAGGAAGTTTTCGAGCTGGTCGGACCCGGACAGGAAGACCCCGACAATGGCCGCATCTTGAGCACCAGCCCCATCGCCCAGGGATTGATGGGCCACAAGGTCGGGGATGTGGTCGAAATCCCCGTGCCCCGCGGCGTCATCCGCTACAAAATCCTCGACATTTCCCTGGCCCAGCTCTAACTCTTGCCCCTGGAACGTCGGCCGAGCGGCGAACCGACGCTTCGAGAAGGAAGGGCGTTCCCGCAGCGGCGCCGGGGGGAGGGCAGGGTTCCTTCCGGGGGAGCTGGGTCGGCCGCGCCGGGGTGAGGAATGGGCAGGGTCCGCCGTGAAGTGAAAGTCGGTTCCGCCGCGGAAGCGGCACACCTGACAGGCCTTTTCAGGAAATTGTGAAAATTTTGGCCTTGCCCTCTTGACGGTCCTAAAACCTAACCGAGATGATATAGAAAGATTCGCCTGCGCTGTGCCTTCAGGCTAATCTTGGGCTGGCTGCTACGATTGGCGGCGCGGAGGCGTGAGACGGAGGTCCGGGGCGCGCGCGATTCTCGACGTACAATTCGGCGACGTTCAGGTGGCATTGGTACACGACGGGGAGAGTTCCCGAACATGTCCGACCCGCTCTTTTCCAGTGTCGTTCTGTCGGACGGGGAACGGCGTGAGCTGTTCCGGCGGGCGCGGGAGGCCTTGCAGCGAGCCTGTGGGGATCAGACCATTGCCGGCGATAGCCGTGTTTTGTCGCCGCAAGCCGGTCCCCGCAGCGACGCCACCGTCGCAGTACCTGTCGACCAATTGCCCCGCCAATGCCCCTGCTTTTTGCAAGACGAAGCCCAGCACATTTACCCCCTTCACGTCGGAGTCAACACCATCGGCCGGATGGCGGATAACGACATCGTCATCCGCGAGGAGTGCATTTCCCGGCGGCATTGTGCCATCGTCGTCCATCATAATTGGCAATGCGAGTTGTACGACGTGGCCTCGAAGAACGGCACCTATCTGAACAATCAGCGGATCAGCCGCCCCACGCCGCTGTGTCATGGTGACCGCATCACTTTGTGCAACCGGGTGTTGACGTTCTATCTTGCGGAGGCGCCGCCCTCTTCGCCGTCCCCTTCCATCCCGACAGCCCAGCCGCTGTGAGTCGGCGCCAGTTTTTCCCCCAAGCGGTCTGCGCCGAGAGTTCGGAAGAGACCAAGCCCCCAAGCTGGCGGCAGGCACTGTCTCAGTCCGCAAGCGTTGGTGCAGCCGGTGGGTACAGCGGTCCCGCGCCGGGTGTTTGGGGGCAGGTGGATTTGTAGCCGGTGGAATGGCTCCTCGCCAGACGACTGGGGCAGGTGCAGGAGCGATCCCGGCTCACGGCTTGTGATTGCCGTAGGGCGTCGGAATGTATTGCACGGCGGGCTGGCGTTGCACCGGCTGGGGGAAGAGATTCATCAACTGGTAGAACTCCTGGGGCAGATCGCTGCGCACGGGCAGGCCCAGCCGCTTGGCCTCCTCGAAACTGATGGGATGGTCGTGCGTCCACGTCCCCTGAGTGAGCAGGTCGGCGAGGCGTTCCGCCTGCTCTTGAGGCATCTTGCCTTCTAGCAACTCCAGGACTTCCGAGCGGATTTGTTTGAGGGCCTTGGCGGCGATGTCGGCCAGGATCAGGGTGCGGTCCTCGATTTCGTCGATCTTTTTCTCTTGTACGACTTTGACCAGAGACGCGGCGGGGTATTCGCCGAGTTGGGGATCAACCGGTCCGAGGACGGCGTGGCTGTCCATGATGATTTCATCCGCGGCCAGGGCGATGAGGGTGCCGCCCGACATGGCGTAGTGCGGCACAATCACGGTGACTTTCGCTTTATGGGCCTTGATGGCGCGGGCGATTTGGAGGCTCGCCAGAACTAGCCCGCCGGGGGTGTGCAGCACCAGGTCGATCGGAACATCGTCATCGGTTAGGTGGATGGCGCGGATCACTTCCTCGGCATCATTCACATCGATGTAGCGCATCAAGGGGAAGCCGAGCAGGCTCATGGTTTCCTGCCGGTGGACCAGGAGAATGACCCGGCTTTTGCGTTGCTCTTCGATGCGGTGCATGAGGCGCAGGCGGGCCGATTCCAGCATTTTCTGGCGCAACACCGGTTGCAGCATGACGATCATCAGGAAGATCCAAAACCACTCGCCCAGTCCGCCCATGATCGTTTCTCCCTTGGCTTAGGTGCTTTGCGTTGATTCCTGTGCTGGTGGCAGGTCCAATAGTGCGGGTCGCAGCTCAGAGGGCGTTTCCGCCCGGCGTTGTGCCGCCTCTCTGTCACCAGGGCCAGTATTCATCCGGGTAGCGCCGGCGGTAGCGTTGCTGAGGTTTCTTGCAGAGGGGGAGCAGCAGCATGCCCATCACGAAGCCGCCCACGTGAGCCCACCAGGCGACCCCGCCGAAGCTCTCCGCCGGTAACAGCAAGGCTAAGGTACCGCTATAAAGCTGCGTCAAAAACCAGATGCCGATGAACACCAGCGCTGGCAGCTCGACAAAGATCGGGAAAAAGACGATCAAGATGAGGGTGACGATCCGGGCGCCCGGATAGAGGAGCAGGTAAGCTCCGAGCACGCCGGCCACGGCTCCGGAGGCCCCCAGCGTCGGCGTAGTGCTCGCTGGCATGCTCAGCACGTGGGTCAAGCCCGCGGCCACGCCACAGAGGAGATAGAAGATCAAATAGCGGGCGGGTCCCATGCGGTCTTCGACATTATCGCCGAACAAATAGAGCGTCCACATGTTGCCGAGGATATGCAGCCAGCCGCCGTGAAGGAACATGCTGGTAATCAGCGTCGGCCAGTGCCGCCACGGGTCCGCCAGCAGCTCCGCCGGAACCAGGGCGAGCAACTGCACCAGCCGCTCCAGTTGCGCCGCCGGAAGGGCCACTTCCTGCAGGAACACCAGCGCATTCAGCGCGATCAACGTCCAGGTGACCCAGGGGACGCTGCGGGACGGAACGTTATCCTGAATCGGAAACATGACGACACCAGCTCCGCCTCAGAGTTTGTTACATGATCTAGGAAGTCCGTTCGGTAAGAGCAACACCGCGGTATTGACGGAGTGCCGCTGGAGGGCGAGTTCAGCCGAGTGGCACCGCATCGTCTGTGCCGTAGCGCTACGGGCATTAGCTGGTTTGGGGACTTGTCCTAGGCTTGGTTCGGCGGGCGGCGGACGAGTCAAGGGGGGGCGGAAAGCAAACGCCGGCGGTCGATCCCGAACGAGGGGGTGGCCACCGGCGGCAGAAGAGCATGCGGAGGGGATGGAACTCCCCACGGGTTTCCGTCGCGGAGGGAAAGTGATCCGATCCGTCACGGATGGGTGAGGAGCGGCGGGGGGGACGGGAACGTTTCCCCCGCCGGGGAGCGTCAGCAGCGGCGAAAAGGGGCCGCCGAGGTGTTTTTCAGGGACAGCGCATGGTCAGCCGAGCAGCTTTTCGATCGGGCGGCCTTCGCGGAACAGTTGCATGGGCCGGCCGGTAGGCGTGGTCAGTTCCATATGCGGGTCGATCCCCAGGTGGGTGAAGATGGTGGCAGCCAGGTCGTCTGGCGTGCACGGTTCGGTGGCCGGTGCCATGCCCGAAGCGTCGGTGCTGCCGTGGACATAGCCGCGGGGGAAGCCGCCGCCGGCGAGGACCACCGCCATCGATCGCGCCCAGTGATCCCGGCCCGCATTGCGGTTGATCCGCGGCGTGCGGTTGAACTCCCCGGCCACCATGACGATGGTGCTGTCCAAAAGGCCGCGATCTTCCAGGTCGCGGACCAGGGCGGACAGGACCGTATCCAGCACCGGCAGGAGGTTGTTCTTCAAGCGGACGAAGTTCTGGTTGTGGGTATCCCAGCCGCCGAAGGTGACGGTGGCGAAGCGGACGCCGGCCTCGATGAGGCGGCGCGCAGCCAGGGCGCCGCGGCCGAACGGAGTGTTGCCGTACATCTCCAGTGTGGCGGCCTTTTCGCGGGACAGGTCCAGGGCTTCGCGCGTCCGGTCGCTCCGCAGGATGTCCAGGGCCTGCTGGTGGAAGGTGTCCAAGCCATCGAGCAGCTCGCTGGAACGATCGTAGGCGGTGAAGGTGCTGTCGAATTGCCGCAGGAGTTTGTCCCGCTTCTCCAGGTCTTCCAGGGTGAAGGTGCCGCGCAGGGACAGACCCCGGACACTGAAGCTGCCCCCAGCGTTCCCTCGGCCTTTCTCCCCGCCGACTCCATTCCCTTCAATGAGGAACGGGTTGTAAGCGGTGCCCAAATAGCCGGCCATGCCGAAGTTTGTATTGGCATTACCGCCGAAGGTGACGTAGGGGGGAACGCCCCGCGGCACACTCAGCAGCCGGGCCGTCAGCGACCCCATCGAGGGATACTGCAAGGCGGCGGTCGGCTTGTTCCCGGTGGTCATGAACACGCTCGCCGGGCCGTGGCTGGGGATGGTGTGATAGAGCGAGCGGACCACGGTCAGCCGGTTGGCAATCTGGGCGGATTTCGGCAGCGGTTCCGAGAAGTAGAGGCCCGGCACGGAGGTCGGGATGTTCTTGAACTCCCCGCGGATGCCTTCTGGGGCATCGGGCTTGTTGTCCCACATGTCAATGGTGGCGGGGCCGCCGGCCAGCCAGAGCAGGATCACACTGCGGGCTTTCGCCGGGCGCGTACCCTTGCTCCGGGCTTGGGCTTCCGCGGCGAGGAAACCCGGCAGCGTCAGCCCCAAGGCTCCTGCCGCTCCGATCTGCAAAAAGTCGCGGCGGTGGAACCCTTCGCAATCGGTCCGTTTCAGCAGCGTCATGGCACTTCTCCTGGGAGTGAAGGAAGGAAAAAACCAGGGTCCAACTCTTTATCCTAACGGTCGCTCCTTGTCTTATCCCAACCGGTCGCTCGCGCTCCTTACGTCTTCCCCAACCGGTTGCTCCTAACGGTGCTGTGCCCGCCGGTGTTTCCTTGTAGGTGTCCGACATCTCTCCGGTGTCCGACATCTCTCCGGTGTCAGGCATTCCCTCTCAACCGTGGCAAGTCTGATCGCGGCGGGCGTTCAAGTCCACCGAGAGTATGGCGTCTCTAAGCGTCGCGGCCTCCTAGTGGTTCAGGATAAACTCGCGGGTGTTGATCAAGGCCCAGAGGATATCGATGATCGCCTCCTGGCGGGTGCGTGCGGTGCGGAAGTGTTCCAGGGCAGCGGCTTTTTCCTGCGCCGTGGGATAGCGGCTGAGGGTAGCCAGGAACAGCTCGTCCGTAACTTCTTCGTTGCTCAAGCGGGAACGAGCCAATTGCACGGCCCGGCCCTGCGGTTGATTGAACTTGGCGAGCAGGCTGGGGTCCGTCATGCGGAAGAGGGTTTGGGGCAGGGCGGGTTCCATAGCGCGCTCGCAGTCGCAGGCGGTGGTCCGGGGCGGGCGGCCAAAGATCCGCAGCACGTAGGCCACATTCCCGACAAGGCGGCTGGAACCGACTTCGATCATCTTCATCCCGTTGAAGACGGCATCCGGGCCGGTAAACGGCTCGTTGACCCCCAGGGCGCAGTTGAGGATGTCCACCACCTGCTCGGCCATCAGAGGCCGGATGTAGGCGCGGGAATAGTTATTCGTGTCGAACTTATTGCTGTCGTTGACGGTGGAGTCCAGTTGGTAGGTGCGGCTGGTGAGGATCAGTTTTTCCAGGTGGCGGATGTTGTAGCCGCTGCGGATGAACTCTTGGGCCAGCGCGTCGAGCAGGCGGGGATTGCTCGGCGGGTTGGCTTGGGAGAAGTCATCGACGGGGTGGACCAGGCCGATGCCGAAGTAATGGGCCCAGACGCGGTTGACGAAGGCACGGGCGAAGAAGGGATTGTCCGGGCGGGTCATCCACTCGACGAGGCGGAGGCGGGGGTCGACGCCAGCTTGGAGCGGGATTTCCGGGCCGCCCAGAGCTTTCGGAGTGGGGACGCGGCCAGTGCCGGGGTTAGGACGCAAGCGGTTGTTCGGAATCTGGCGGGGGACGAACAGCTCCCGCAGCAGGATCGCCTGGTTCTGTTGCGTCACCTTGGCTCGGCGCTGCGCGTTGACAGCATCGACCAGCTTTCTCACTTCGGGGCTGCTGAACTGATTGTTCTGATATATCACCCCCGCGAAGATATTGGCGAAGGCCCAGTAATCCTCCTGCGTCCAGCGGTCCGTGGGATGCTTGTGGCACTGAGCGCACTCCAGGCGGATGCCGAGGAAGGCGGCGGCCACCTTTTCGCCCCACTGCTCAATCGGCACTTGCTGCTGCCGGCGCCAGAAGAGGTCGAGCGTCTTTTTGGACGGATAGTCGGTCTGGGCGCCGGCCAGCATCTGCTCATCCACACGCTGAGCGAAGGCGATCCACTCTTCCGGGGTCATGTCGTCCCGGCTGGTCGCGGTGAGGATGTCCCGTACGATCTGGTCGTAGGGAACGTTGTCGGCGATGCGCTTGCGCAGCCAATCCTGCCACATTTGGGAACGGCGGGGTTGGATCTGCGCTGGGTTCTCCAGCGCCTGGGTGTTATTCCCCGTGACATCCGAGAGTTTGGTGGCCCACAGGGCGGCATGGAGCGGATGGGCCAGCAACCGATCGATCAGTTTTTCCCGCTTTTTGGGGTCGGTGTCGGCGAGGAAGGCGCGGACTTCCTCCGGCGTAGGAAGTTGCCCGATGGTGTCGATGTACACCCGGCGCAGGAAGACAGCATCGGGAGCCAGATCCGCCGGGACGATATTGAGCAGCCGGAGTTTGGCGAAGACTTCCCGATCGATGAAGTTATGCTCCGGCAGGGTGGGGTAGGCGGCTTCCCGTCTCGGCGCCGGGACGAGCACGCGGATGGAGCGCACTTGTCCCCGGTAGAGCACCGTCAGGGCGGCATCGCCGGGTTGTTTGGGGGTGAGTTGGCCGAGGGGACTGAGATGGGCCACGGCGTCATCGCTGATCTTGAAGTCGCAGAAGGGGGTGACCTCTTCCTGGCTGCCATCAGCGAAGTGGGCGGTGACCCGCACCTGCAAGCTCTTCCCGTCCGCCAGCAAGGCGAAATCGCCCGGCACTACTTCCAGGCGCTCCACCGTGCCGCTGCCCGGCGTCCACTTCGCCCCCTGGCGGACCCATTCCACAAACATCTGGTACATCCAGCTTCCCTTGCCGAAGCGCATCCCGCCTTCGTGGGGAACCTGGCCGGTCGCCTTGAGCAAAAGCAGGCTGGCTTCCGGCTGCTGGGGATTGAGCCGACGGCCCAGGTTGTCCCGCGTCAAGGCGGCGTAATCCATCGCCGGTTCGTAGCCGAACAGGGACAGGCGAAAGCCGTTTTTTCCCTGGAACGAACCGTGGCAGCTCCCCATATTGCAGCCGGCTTTGGTGAGCAGACCCATGAGGTGGCGCTCGAAGTCCACCGTGGCGATCTCTCCGCCCGTGGGGAGGGGTACGGCCCCTTGGCCCGACGGAGCGAACAGGACGAACAGCCCAGCGGCGATGCCCAGACGGAGAGAAGGAGTCCAATGGCAGCGTTCGGTCTTCATGTCATGCCCCCTCCGAGGCAGCGGCAGCAATCCCACAGGTTCCCCGACCTCTGCCGTGGCAAGCCGTAAAGTTCGATCACACTCTTTGGCGAGACTCAAGGCGGGAGGAAAATCCGGGTTAGCGGGGTTCCTATTCCGGATACGAGGCAGGCTCAGTTTACGTACATCTCTAATCTTTTCAACGATCCCAGCCGCTATAAGTTTCGCAGAAATTCGGAAGGGATGCAAGAAAAATTTTTCAAAATCTGGAGCTATGCTGGATTTGTGTACACACCAAAAGGGGAACAGGCGGGGCGAGGGGGTTCACGGGAGGGGGAGGAAACACCGTTTTCGGAAGAGGTGGGTCATTGTTCCCCGTTTTCGGGAGGGGCGGGTCGCTGTTCCCCGTCGTTTTCGGGAAGGGAGGGCGATTGCCTTCTGTTATTGGGAACGGAAAGCCATCGGCCTGCGATCATGACTCCGGCTACGGGTACCGCCGATTCCAGGATGGCCCGGCAAGGGTCGGTATGCGTCGGGATTCCAGGGGGCCAGGGAAGGACGATCAGATCGGCGGCTTTGCCAGGGGTGAGCGTGCCGAGTTGGGCTTCGCTTCCCAGGGCAGCGGCGGCCTCACGGGTGATCATCCCCAGGACTTCTTCCGCAGGTAGATCGGGATAGCGCTGGTGGACGAAGCGAGCCTCCGCGAGAAGGTTCAGGTCGGGGTTGGAAGCGAGGCTATCCGTGGCCAAGCAGAGGCGGACCCCGGCGTGCCGCCAGCCTGGGAGAGGATAAGGGGAATGGCCGAAGGCCGCATGGGTTCGTGGGCAGTACACCACCGTGTGATGCGCCGGCAAACTTCGGGGGGCCAGGTAATTCGCGTGAATCCACAGTACTGGCCCACGGTGGGAGCTAGCCCAGGCCAGAAGGGCTTCCCAGGAAGGGATCAGTCCGGCGGGGTCCCACACGCCGAGGCGCTGGAGCAGGTCCCGAAAGGCACCGCGGCGGGTATGCAACAGCTCCGCTTCCTCCTGGCTTTCGGCCAGGTGAATCGCTACGGGGCATTGCCCCTGTGCGGCTAGGTCCAAAGCGGCGGCGAAAAGTTCCCGGCGCACGCTGTAGGGAGCATGGGGACTGACACCTCGACGCCAGCGGCAGGGAGCAGGTTCCGCTGATTCGGAGGACGGGGCAGCGGCAGAGACGGGGAAACCGGCCAGCGGAGAAGTGCCAGCGAGGGAGGAAGCGCCGGAGAGCGCCGGGGTCAGCCATGCCTCGGCCGCTCGGCGTGCCGCCTCCGCACGGGGCAGCGTCAAACCGAGCACTTCCAGGAAGGCCACGCCTCGCAGGGGGGACCGCGTTAGCATCGGCCAAAGCTGCGGATCTGTGACAATATCCCCGACCGTGGTGACACCAGCCTGCCAGCACGCCAGCAGCCCGGCTTGCATGGCTTCCTGCCGCTGGGCAAAGGTCTGATGGCGGCGGATAGCGACCACCTGCTCCAACCAGTCGGGCAAGGGAACGGCGGCGGACGCCGAGGCAGGCCGGCAGGCTGCCGCCTCGCTCAGGTCTAAATGAGTATGGACGTTGATGAGGCCGGGCAGGAGGATTACGTCTCCCAGGTCCACATCGGCGGGGGTTTCGCCAGCCGGTGTGACCGAGACGATGGTGTCACCCGCGACGGCCACCACTCCTCCGGGCAACGGAGGCCGATCCATCGGGACGACCCAGCGGGCCTGATAGCTTCTCACGCGCGCACTCCGGCGGCCACTGGCGTGGGGGTTGGTCTTTGCGCCGCTTGCCAGGCAGGACGCAATTGCGGCTGGCATCCCGGCGGCAGCGTCTGCTCATACAGATCATCCCCCGGTCCCCGGCGGTACACCGTCTGCTGCAACTGGGCGATGATCTGTCGGAGCCGCTCGCTACTCAACGCCGAAACCGGTTCCTCCATCGGGCGTAGGAACAGTTGCAGCGGGACCGGCTCGGCTTCTTCCTCCCCCTCATCATTGGCCGCGAAGTTGGGCGTGAGAAAATCCACCCCTTCGATCCACCACGCCCCGACGCGCTGGAACAGGCGCACACGGGCCGTCCAGAGTTGCCAGGCGGCTTCCCCCGCGTCCGCCTCTGGCCGGCGGCTCTCCCAGAGCACAAACGGCAGGGGTTCTCCTAACTCCCCGGCATCTACCGCCATCTGCCGAAAAAATTGCTCCATCAGGCGGGTCCCCACGCCCAATCGCCGTGCCCACTCCGCGACCCCCAGGTAGCACAGATAGCCGCAGAAACCCGGCAGATAGGCCCCGTAGGCGTAGCCCGCTAAGCGCGGCGGAGCTTCCAGGTCGGCTTCACGTGCTGCCAGAAACAAATGCTTGGTCCATTCCTGACGGAAGTTCCGCTTGCGATGCCGCCGATTCTCCACCGCCTTCTCGATCCAAATCCACGGGATGCGCTCTTCCGGAGCCAAGGTCTGCTCGTACAAGTCCCCAGCGGCTTGCGTCAGGGGATCGTTCAAGTCGAAGGTTTCCCACACCACGATACGTTCCGAACGCACAAAGCACCTCTCCTCACACAGTTGCGGCGACCGGTCCCCCGTTTCGACGGAGTGCTGCCAAGGTCTTGCCTTCCGGCCGCCGCGGCTCGGCGTCCGTATTCTACCTGCCCCCCTGCCAAAAACCCTGCCGGCTCCTCCCCCTGCCCTGGACGTAACCTCCTCGGCCGCCCTTCCTACTGTTCCTGACGCAACATCTTGAGAAAATTATAGTTATGATGATATAAGCTGCATCTCTGGCTGCCCTGGTTACGTCTCAGCCGCTGACGCTCTTGACCCGGCCCTTCCCGAAAGCTGGCCTGGAGCCGCCCCCAAAATGCAACCCTGGCGGTACTTTCTCCATTCCTTCCCATCAGCCGGAGCTTCCCAGTTTCGCCCCCTCTCCATGGCCAGGGCCAACGCGACAAGCGGCGGGTCATCGACAAGGCCCAGAAACTGCGACTGGAAATGAAGGCGGGGCGTGAACCGCCTGCGGAGTCGTGCAGCTCTCCTGCCGCAAGGCGGACTCCGAGGTTCACGCCCGCCAACGATATAACCGGGAACAACTGTTATGAGGCGGGAAACTGGACTGATGCCGCGGGGAAGGTTTCACCAAACGGTCGGTTGGTCATGCCCCTGAGGGACCCATGCCAGACGAAACCGGGACGCTTCGGACTCCATGCGAAATCCAATTGAGGGAACAGGGGCGAACCCACCAGTTAGCGGCCGGAGGGGAGCGCGTAGGGCAGGGTAGGTCCATTGGCGGGTTCGAGCATGAAGAAGTCACGCGGGCTGCGGGCGAAGGGATGGTGGGGGAACACCAGGGTGCCGTGCGGGCCGAAGGGGCCGTAGGCATGGGCGCTGCCATCGCAACCGGGGCCGCAGCGTCCGCCGGGTGGAATGTGGAAGAACTTTTTCAAGTGGGGATGGAGGCCGTAGCGATCCGGTCCGCGTCCCGGCGGCAGATCACCCGCTCCCAGGAGCGTATTGGGGCCGCCGATGACCACTGGCAAGCCGTTGACACCTCCGCGTCCTGCGGGTGGGGCAAACCCGCCGGGGTCCGCCGCTGCTGGCCCCGCTAAACCCCACGCCAGCAGAATCACGCCCACATTGTGCATCCACCACGGCTTTCGGATCATCGTCTTCCTTCCTCCCGGCAGGCCGTCCTCGTGCGGCCCCTTCCCTAGGGGCACCCATTCCTCAGGACAGGCATTTTTGCTATCGAACCGAAACCCCGCAGGGATTCACAAAAAAATTGAATCTGGTTGACAACCTGGCCGCGCGCAGGGATGATAACAAAGCGGGAGCTAAGCGCAACCTGCTAGCGGTGTATCATAATTGAACCACAATTTGTTCATCACGAGCAACCATGCCTACGCGCAGTCCTTACGAAGATGAGGATGCTGCCCCCCCATTGTCGAGCCGCCCCTCCGCCCCGGCGAGTCCAGCAGGAGGGGGGTCGGCGCGTCCGCCGTCGGCTTCGGCGGGAGCGACGCCCTCCTCGTCTCCCCAGCCCGTTCCCTCACCGTCTCCCACACCCACACCCCTGCGCTTCGGTGTCTGCGGAGTCCTGGAAAAAATCGACGAATTGGAAACTGAATTGGGACAGATCGGGATCATCCGCTACGTGACTTCCGGCGTGACCTACACTGCCCCGCCGGCCTCGGTGCAACCTTGCGCTTGGCTCAAGCATCCGCGCGATCCCCAACGCTACGAGTGCCTCTGGGATGTCCGCAACTCCAACAACCTGCTCCAACTTCGCCAAGCGATCGAGCAGGCCGTCCAATCCGGGGAAATCCGGCAGGCCGACTCTCCCGTAGGCGATCGGCTGGACCGGGTCGTCTATCTGCTCGCCCAGCACATTGCCAGCCTGCACCGCGAAGGGTGGTCCGCAGGTTTGATCTGCCCGGAGAACGTCTTTTACAAAGACGATGGCTCGGAGGTCTTTCTGGCCGACTTGGGCTTTTACTGGAAACCGGCGCGCGGGGAGCCGCCCTGGGATGCGGAACCGGGCCGGCCCGAATGGATCGAGGCCAACTGGACTTACGCCTGGCTCTATTCCCGTCCGCCGCTTCAGCAGCAGTTCGCCTGTAGGAGCTTCGCCCCCCCAGTCTGGGAAAAACAACCCTTCACCCCGCCGACGCCTGCGGAAGACGTGCAGACCTTCGCCCGGCTCCTCTGGTGGTTGGTCGTCGGCAATGACCGCGGCCCCCAAAGCCTTACCCCTTTCCTAAACCTGCTGCATGCCGCCATCGAGGGACAGGTGGCCGACATGGCCGATTTCCTCGCCCAGCTCGAACGATGTCCCCCCAGCTCCCATTTCAACCGGGCGCGAGCGGTATCCTCCCGCGGACCGTCCCCGCTGGGGCGGCGGACCGTTCTCCTTCTCGGAGCTGCGGTCCTTGTCATCGGCGCCGCCGGATTGGCTTATTACCTTTTGAGTCGAACGCCGCCGGAGGGGGAGGACAGGAAGATAATTATCCCTTCGCCGGAGGAGTTTGCCCAAAAGCCTTACGAGGAACAAATGAAGTACTGGCGGGACACATACAATCCTCAATCCCCCCTCACGGATGAACAGAAGGCCACCCTGGCAAAACTACGCTGCAACACTCTCCAGAAAGTTGAAGAGAAGCACGACGAGCTTGTGGATAAAGCCTTCGATCATGCCGAGCGCTTCAACGTCGCTCGTGAGTTTAAGAAGCTGCTGGACGATGTCAAGTTGTTACGATCCAAGCCAGTGCATGACCCTGAAGTAGAAAAGAAGGAGCAGTTATGGCAGGAGATTATCGAACTGCGTTTGCTCGAGTTGGAAGCTTAGCCACGCTAGCCGTCTGCGTTCTGTTTTGTAGCCAAGCCCCGCGCCTGCTGTCCCAGGACATCCCCCAAGGACAGGGCAAGCGGACGTTGTACCTCCTGCTGCGTATACCTTCCAATAAGCTTGATGATCCTAAACAGCAAGAAGATTTGATTTTGCAAACGATCAAAAGAGGGATCCAAAGAGCCAAGCTGAAAGTCCGAGAAGAGCCGATCATTCGCACTGTATCTCCCGCCTTTGTCGAGGAGATCCAAAGGCTTATCCCCGGCAGTGGTTGGCGAGTAGAGGCGGCGGACGACGCCCAAGCCGAAAAGAATGGAGCAAACGGTAATATTCAGGAAAAACTGAACATTAGTCTTCTTGATGCCAATAATAACATATACAAAATCCAATTGCCATCGGACAAATATGTTCTCAAAGAACTCGATGTAGAATTTGCCAATGGCAAACTCCAAACCTTCAAATTGTCTTCTCCGAAAGACAAACAACCGGTAGCACTGCGACCTAATTATCCTGGTTCTTACGTCCTACGTCTGCAAGGTAACGATGTGCCCCAAAAATGCACCGCAACAATCTTGAGTAGCAAAGGGGAACAGAAATTGAGTGCCGATTGGCCAGTCCAAAGCAGGGCTTACTTACTTATTCTCAAGGATTTTGAGGGGAATCTCGATGAGCTGTTCGCCGTGGTCCAAGACCCCGATTTGGTCGGTAACCCCATCCAGTTACTATCCCTCGATCAGCACCTATTTGCAGTTGCTTCCGTGGGCCTAGAAACGGAACCGACTTCTTTCATTCACGGAAATACGCTCACCGTGGTGGTACCCGATTTGAAAACACGCAGAGTCAAACATGTTTGGGTATATTTGCCCATTTCCGAGGAAAAGGTAGATGAGGAAATCGCACGCTGGCTGAAACATAGCAGCGTAAAGAATGTGTCGAAAGACCTGCCTCTGCTCATCGAGAAAAACCTGGTACGATTCGATCCCAATCAGAGGGCGATACTCGACAAGGATGTGATAAACCAGCCAAAGTGGTGGGAGACCGGACGCAACGGAAAAGATCATTTCACCCGAACCTTTGAGTTGAAAGACATTCCTGAACTGGTCAATCGCATCCCTAGCATGTGGATGCTCACAGTGTGGATCTTTGAAGATAGCGATGGGAATAAAGAATTGATCTTTATCAAGAATCGACAGGGAAAAACTGCTCCTTTGGAATCGCAGGAAATCATCACTTGGCGACAGTCCCTACCGAAACTCAAGACGAAACCTAAATAGTCACGGACCTCTGACTGAAAATAAAGAATAGCTTCCTCGATTTCGGACAGTGGGAGAGTGGATGAGCTATGGCCATGAGCAGCGCGATACCTGCCCCGCTGACCCCCGCGGAATGCCCCTTGCTGGTCAAGTACGCCCAGGACCCGAATGCGGCGGCAGAGCTGGTGCAACGGTACAACCAGAGCGTGGAGCGCCTGCAGAATTTGCAACGCGGGGAGTACGCCGCCCTTCTGGCGCGTGAGGATTTCGTCCAGGAGGTGGTGGGCCTGTTGGAAGACATCCGGCAGCGCCTGACCCGCACCAAGTACGTGGTCGGCTGCATCGGTATCACCCAAGCGGGCAAATCGACCGTGGTCAACAGCGTCTTGGGGGACGAAATCTGCAAGCCCGGCGCTATGGATGCCTGCTCGAGCCTGCCCAGCCGCATCGTCAAAGCCGACCACTTCGCCCTGGACCTGGAGTACCTCACGCCAAAACAGTTTGAACAACGCCTCCATCGCCTGTGCCAGGAAGCCCTGGGGTTGAGCACCGTCGGCGACCTGGACAAGGACATCGTGCCCTACCTGGACAAGGCGGAGTACTTCCGCAAGGAAGGGGTGGAACGCCCGCGCTTGCAGGACGATTTGAAGTATCTCAAAGGCTTGATCGAGGCATACAAGCGGCGGGGGAAACAGGTCCTGACCGATCCGCCGCGGCGGGAAAGCAATCTGCCGTATGAGCAGCGTTATGCCTACACGACGCACGGAGGCGGACGCGGCCAGGATGCGCTGCTTTTGCGCGAGGCCCGCTTCCGCGTTAAGAACTCCTACATCCCGGACGATCTGGAGTTGTGCGACCTGCCGGGTCTGGACAGCAAGCGGACCATCGACGATATCGTCACCTGGGAGTATCTCTCGCAACTGGATGGGGCCTTTCTTTTCGTCAATGCCGCCAGCAACTTCCTGACGGAAGGGATGCTCAAGGCCCTCTGCCAAGTCATGCAGGTTTTCGACCACAAGCTCACCGACCGGGCGTGGGTCATTTTCAACAAGATGGACACGCTAACGCCAGACAGTTTCCGGGATGGAGCCAACGAGAACATCTTTCACACGATCGAGCGCTTTTTGGAGCGGTCTCAGCTTCCCGCGTCCCAGGTTTGTTTCACCGCCAAGCGCATCTGGGAGAATGCTTTGAGGAACAAAGGGCGGGCCAATCTGGAGCAGGCCTGCGACTTCGTGGGGCAGACACCGGAGCGGCCCATCCCCGCTTGCTGCCCGGAGAACATGCGGTCGGCCTGGGAGGAATTGCTCAAAGATGGCGGGATCAGCTATCTCCGGCGGTTGATCTTCGAGCATGTGGCGCGTTCGGTGGCGGCGGAAGTACGCCAAGATGTGGAACGCAAACTCAAACGGTTCCACGAAAAGCTGGAACAGCACCTTCAGGCGGAAGAGCTACGACGCCGCTTGGACCCCGAAGCGCTGCGCAATATCCAGACGTGCTACAGCGAGGTCATCCGCCTCCAACGCGATCTGCTGCTCCGCTGGCGCAACTACACGGCGGCGCGATCGGTGCTGGATACCTTCCGCGAACAGCAGCTCAAAAACATCATCGACTCTCTGGAACGCGAGAATCTGGAATATAGCAGTCAAGACGAGATTGCTCGCCTGGTGGATACCAATGCCCGCCTCATCGAACGTCTGTTGAAACAATGCCTCCATACCGGTCTGGTTTTTCAGCGGGCTTACGAAGAGATTCGCACCCAATTGGAGAAGCTGCCCACGGTCCGCTGGGGGAACTCCCAGGAGACGTGCGAGAGTTGGTGGCAAAGGATCAGCGACGAAGACCGTGCCCACTATGCAGAGTGGTTGGGCAATGGCCAGGACTTGAGGTTTATCACCTCCGAGCTGGAAAGCTGGCTCCAGGGCCGCTTGGACCTGCCGGGCGGTGCAGGCCTAACCTCCTCCGGCTTCCTGCGCGACCGCCAATCCCTGCGGTTGCTCCAGGAGCGGCTCGACAGCGTCTTCGACTATCTCGATCAGAAGATTCGCTCCCGCCTCCGCTATCGCCTGCGGCAGTTGAGCAGCGAATTGTCCCTTCTGGTCGATGAACATAAAAGTGGCAGCGACGGCCCGCCCGCAAAATGACAGCACCGTCCCCAGGAGAGGCGAAGCATTCTCTGGCGGCGTGGGGTTGTCTCTTGCTGGCCATCCCGCAGGAAGGATCCGGCGGCTCTGCATACTAACGGCGATGGGAACTGATTGTCCGCATCCGTACCGAGGTGGGAACAGACATGTCGATCCGCGTGCCTCTGATCATGGAGAACATTTACATCCGCACGGGGTTGTGTGCCCATACATTCCAATTGTCTGGCCACATACGCCCCAGTCAACCCTGGGACCAATTGGCTTCTTTTGGCGTGTTGATCTATTGGCCGCGGGAGTTCGGCTGGCTGCGGCTCTATGCTATGGCGGATGCCGGCAGCGGCGGGACGAATATCCCCTTCCAGGACAGTACGGCCGGTCTCGATAGGGTCTGCCAAGATCATGCCGCCCGGCGGGAACAGGTGGCGCCGGGGAAATTTCTGAGCAACTACCGCTTCCTCGCCTCGAGTCTGCCGCAAATGAACCGCGTGTTCCTCACAGTCGAGGTGGATACTGATGACGAGGGTTTCCACAACCAGGTTCAGCAGTTGGGAGCCGCCGACAAACAGGAGTACACCCATCCGATCCGGTTGTTGATTTTCGATGGCAAGCAGTTCGGGCGGTATATCCAGCAGGAAGGAGAGCTTTCGCTGATCCTCAAGCCCTGCACTCCCCTGCCGCGCTATGAAGGGGTGTTGACCATCGATTTGGGGAACACGAGCACCACGGCCGTGACGCAGGACTTGCGCGACCAGACCTACCTTTCCACCTCGCTCAAGACGGTGCCGTTGGAGGAAGGGCGGAGCAGCGGCGGCGAAGCCCAACCGCTGGTGTCGGCCGTGCGGATCGACCGGATCATCAGTTTTGGAGCCAACATTGAAGGGCAGCGCCGCTTTCCGAGCCTGCCGACAGATGAGAGGGCCGGGGCCATCCGTTTCGTGGCGGGGGAACGGGCGGTCACCAATTTGAGCGCCGGCGATGTGGGGGTGGTCCTGGGTGCCAAGCAGTTGTTGAGCACGCAGCCGTTGTTTCGTCCGGCGTCGTCCGAGGGGGCCGATTGGACGGCGATGCGGCAGGAGGAGCCGACGTTTTCCCTGCTGACGGAGCATGAACGCGCGCCAGGGGTGATCCAGCGGGAAACCATCGAGATGCTCCATCGGGTCCCCGGCGAGCTGCTCTTCAGCTACGTTTATCAGCAATTCCGCCGGGCCCAGAAAGGTTGGCCCGATGACGTGGTCCTGACCTATCCGACGACCTACAGCCCCCGCGAGTTGCTGCAACTCCAGAAAGCCGCGGCGCTAGGCTGGCTGCGGGCGATGGGGCTGCCCCAGAGCGACCAAAACGCCTCCCTTGACACAGGCGGGGATGGCACGTTGCAAGAGTTGGGCAGCCGCGTCCGGCAGTGGTTGCAGAACCCCGACACCCCTTGCCCCTTGATCGGCCTAGCGTTGGATGAAGCGACGGCGGCGGCCTTCTACTATCTCTATCGGCGCGTCTTCGACCTGCATGGCGGGCTGGTCCGTTTCCGCTATCTCTATCCCAACGGCATCCACATGCTGCTGGTGGATGTTGGGGGTGGGACGACGGATATTGCTTTGGTTCGCGCTGTATCTCCGGTCCAGGAACAGCATAATTTGTATGTGGAAATCCTCAACCGTAGCGGTTTGCGCCGCTTCGGCGGCGATGCTATGACCCGCGAGATTTGCCGCCTGCTCAAGGCCAAAGTGCAAGGGCTCATCCGGCGTGTGCGGCAAATGCCGAATACTCCGCCGCCTCTGCCCGCGCAGCTTCCGGCAGGTCAAGCCCGCCAAATCGTGGAAGGCTACATCACTCGCCTGCGGGATGCCGATCCTAAGGATGAACTGGTTCCTACCCGTTTCGACCCCAACAGAATGGACGAGGACAACCTCCAGCGGCGGACCTGCTTCCACGGCCTCTGGCGCCTGGCCGAAGAAATCAAGCGCCGGCTCAGCGAATCCGCTAAGGATAGCCGCGGACGCAGCGTACGCCTGCGGGATTTGGACCCCTCCTTGCTCCGAGCCGATACATCCCCCCTCATGGCAGGCATACTCCGCAACATTCCGCAACAGGTCCAAAATACCCTGATCAACCAGATTGCTGACACCACGATCTCCCGGAGCGAAGTCGATCCCCTCCTGCGCGACCATTTGGAACGATTGGTCCAGCAATGCAATCGCTTGATCATGGACCAAATGGACAAGGACCTGGAAACGGGAGTGGGAATCGACTGGGTGATCCTCTCCGGCAACGGCTCGCTCTATCCCCTGTGCCGGGAGGTTTTGGAAGAGAGGCTCTGCGTGCCGTATGTCCAGCAGAAACTGTACTGCGAGGAGCAAAATCTGAAGTATGCTGTGGCGAAGGGAGCGACCCTGGCCCGGATGGTAGAGCGCGTGCCCCGCACGTTGCAGATTCGCTTCAATAGCCGCTTGTGCGATCTGCTGCCCTTCGACGTCGGTTATCACGACATGCGGACCGGTCGACACCGCGTGCTGTTTACCGCTATGACCAGTTACCGGCAACTGGAGTCTCAGGCCCAGGAAGTCGATTTGCGTTCCGTCACGAGCGGGGAGGCAGGTTGGGAGGGGGGGCAACAACTGGGGCGTGTTTTCAACCTGGAACGCCGGTTTCCGGGTGAGGAGGAGCATCGGTGGGAGCCGTACCTGTCGTATGAGTTCAAGGACCCCCTCTCCGGGCGGATCGAGATTAGTTATGTTTCCGCGGAGGGGTTTTTCCGGGTGATGGACAGAGAAACGGGGGCCATCGGCCAGATGCGCGTCATGACTGCGGAGGATAGCCGTCCCGTGGCGATGGGGGGAGACATTTGAGCAAAGACTCGGCAGGTTGGTGGGAAGAGCCACAATGCGTGACGCAAGTTGTGCCGGTGAACTGGCGGTGCTGCTTCGGGAGATGGCGCGGTTCGCAGTCCGCTTGGCCGATGTGGGTGCCCACTGGCCGGGGGAGTCGGCCGCCCGACGCTTCCTGCAACTGCTGCCGGAGCGGGAGAACGCGCCGACGGATGTCTGGGGTTGGACCCGCTTGCTGTTGCAATGGCAGCAATGGCGTCCGCCGCATTTTTTGCGCCGGCTGCTGACGCCGGAACCGGAGGAACTGGAACGGTGGCGGCGGGTCTGCGAGCAATCCAGCGGTGCCCCCGGAGCACGCCGGCGAGGAACCCTTTCCTGGGGCCGGTGGTTTGGGACTGCTGAGGAAGAGGAAGATACCCGCCTCCTTTTTGCCCGCTTGGCTGAGTGCCTGGCCGCCTGGCGTCCCGCCAGCCGCGAACGCCGTCGAGCCTTGGAAGAACTCCTGCGCTACGGCCTGGAAGTCGAAAACATCCTCGCCCGCTTGCGGGAACGGGATCAATGGGTTCCCCTCATCCTGGTGGAGTTGGCGGAGCACGTCGTGGAAACGGCGGAGCGCTGGCGCTGCGGCATGCCGCTGCCGCAGGGACCCTGGCTTACCCTGCTGGAAGAATCGGGCAGCCCCCCGCCCAGTCATTCCGAGGAAAACAAAAAACTCTGGCGCGGCTGGCTGAGTAATGGAGGAACGCCCTGGTTCGATCAGCTCGCACAATTGGCGCAGCACGACTCCGCCGCCGCCGCTTGGCTCCAAGCCGTGTGCCAGGGTTTGGCCGTCCAGTGCTATCCCTGCGGCAATGGCTCCAGCTTCTGGCAGTGGCCCCCTCAGGCGGAGAGTCCCCCCGGTAAAGTCGAGTGCCACGCGGGCGGTTCCGTCGGCCGCATCATCCGCGTTGAACGTTACGCCACCGATCCCGCTCTTGTCATCTGCACCTGGGAAGCTCCGCAAGAACTGATCGATTATTACGAACAGACAAAGGCCTTGCTGCAACAGGCCCGCGAAGAGGGTCTGCATGCCCTCGCCGATGCCTGCAAGCGGGAGTTGTCGCGCCTGCTAGCTGAGGGCCAGTTGCCGCTGCGGGAGCATGTGGTTCGCTTGATCGACAGTGTGGATTCCCCCGAAGCCGCCCCATCGGTCCGGACGGATTGGCCCCCCGTGTGCGTGCGCCAATGGTTGTCTTTCCTCGGATGGAAGGTCTTTCCCCTGTCCGAGGGCTATCCCCCTGATGCGGAGGAATACCCGCAGCGCTATCAGTTCCGTCCGGTGTTTAAGAAGGATGTGCCGGTGAAAACGGTCCTCGGCGTGCGAGTGTTCGGCCTGGAGGATGCAAACGGGGAGATCGTCCGCCCCGCGGAGTTGCAAGTGTCCGCCGGTCCGCCGCCGGTGGGCTTGAATGAGCTGGAAGCGGTCGCTCGGCAAACCCCTGGCGAGATCGGCCAGCGCCTCCAGGAGTCACTGCGCGCCTTCCGCCTGGCGGGCTTGCAGGGTTGCCTGGAACAACAAGTCGTGGATTTGTTCAAGCTGTATTGGGAACTCCGGGCGCAGTGGATGCAGAGCGATCCGCAAGTGGCCCAGCAGTTCGGGGAACATTTGGCGGGGATGCTTCAGGAAGGCTTCGGGATCACCACGTTCGAGCCAACTACCGATCGGGATTTTCCGCAAGGGTGGCTAACCTATCCGCCAGGAACTCGCCTGACGAAGGGGCGCGTAACCCGCATCCTGCGTCCCGGTCTGCGCTATCAGGCGGACGGGAGCCTGCGCCTGCCAGCGTATGTGGAAGCGGAGTAGGGTTGAGCCGGAGTAGGGTTGAGCCGGCCGCTGCCGGCGATGTGGAAGCGGAGTAAGGTTGGGCCGACTACCGGCACGGCGGATGTGCTGGGCCAGCTTCCTACGTACTGGCAGGACGTATCTGGGGCCAGACGAGACGGGTTCCAGCCGCTCGGCCCTGGGGCTTGCGATTGGCCCTGGGGTTTGCGCTGGGGCTTTCCCGCCTCACTCCGTCTTACCGTGCCGGCAGACCTCCACCCGGTTGATCAGGCGGCGGCGGCCAATCGAGGGCCGAAGCGACTCCTGCGCCAACTGCTTCATGTAGTAACTCGTGACCTTTCCTAGGATGATCACTTCCTGGTCGTTGACCACGACCTGCAACCGGCGAAGTTGGGGGAGAGGACTGTTCTGGAGAATGTCGGCCGGCTCCATGCGAGGGGTGACAGTCGCGTTCATAAATCACTTCACTCCTACGGTGTCCGTGCTTCATGCCCTGCAAGCGGTGGGGAGTTGTTCGCCCACGGCCTCCGTCTCAGCCGCGCGCCGCCACCGCTCCACCTGAGTGTTGGCAGAGTCCCTTCCCGGCGAAACGGCCCTCCTGGGATGCCGGTTCGCTTCCTGCACCACGCGACAGCACAGAAACACAAACGTCATGATGGGAGAAACTGGTCCATTCCTTGGGTCAGCCGGGCGATCGCGACAATCCTGTCCCGGTCCCGAATGGGGCGAAGGAATATAACCATATTCATGGTAAGCCGTCGCGGAGGCCTTTGCAACGAAAAAATCCAATTTTTTTTCCAAGCCTTCCTATCAGCCCGGCGGTCCGCGGGGCGGGGGTGAGGGCGTGAAAACCGAGGGTTTGGTGTTTTTCCGCTTCTTATCCTGGGGTGATGCACCAAGGCGGATGCTGGCGGCGAGCCTCTGCCAGCATGGCGGGGGTTGGCTGGCGGCCGCCACGCTGTTGGCCGTTGGCGGCCCGCTGTTTGTCTGCATGCCGCCGTGGACCGATGTGACGCTCTACGACCTGGCGGCGCGGAATGTGCTGCGCGGCGGCGTCCATTACCGGGATGTGTTTGATACCAACTTTCCGGGCATGGTCTGGTGTTTCGCTCTGCTCCGTTGGTTGGTTGGTTCCAGCTCCGAATGGCTCCGCCTCGCTGATCTGGTGGTGATCGGCAGCGCGGTGGCCGCCTTGGCGGTGGGGTTGAAGCGCGGGGGAGTGCCGCCCTCCCGGCTGGGTTGGTTCGTGGCGGCGTGTGCCCTCTTTTATCTGTTCCTCAGCGAATTCAATCACGTGCAGCGGGATGGGTGGATGCTGCTGCCGGCCCTATTGGCCCTGGAGGTGCGGTGGCGGCGGTGGCGGCTCGGCCACGACCTGTCAGGGCAGTGTTCCTTCCGGCGGCATAGGCTGGCGGTGGGTGAAGGCATGCTCTGGGGGGTCGGAGTGTGGCTCAAGCCGCATGTCAGCATCCCGGCGCTGGCTGTGGTGGGAGCCGGTGTCGTACTGCTTTATCGCCGCGGCGGATGGCGTATCCTGGCCGGGGATAGCGCCGCTGTGCTGGCCGGGGGGCTACTCTGCGGTGCAGCCGGGATCGCCTGGCTAATGGCTACCGGAGCCTGGCCGTACTTCCTGGACATCCTGACCCGTTGGGTGCCCGGTTATCTGAGCTACTGGCCGGAGGGCCTCGCCTTTCGGGCTGGTTACCTTTTCCGGTGCTTTGGTCCCTGGAGTGCCTTGCATGCCTTGGCCCTGCCAATCGCGGCTTACTGGCTGTATCGCCTGATCGCCATCCGCGCACTTCCTGGTACCAGTCTGGCTCCTGGTTCCTCAACGTCCATGAAAAGGCTAAGCGATGATAGCGGTGATCAAGGTGAAGGGCCGATCGGGATAACCCTCCTGGCGGCCTTATATGTTGGGTGGTTGCTGCAAGTGGTGGTCGTGCAAAAGCCGTTCGATTACGCCCATGTTCCCCCAGTGTTCCTGGCCCTCGCCCTGCTGACGGTCGGGGGCTGGAATGCCAGCAAGCTCCTGGTGCTGGGAGTGCTCGCCGGTTCGCTGCTGCTGCAAGTACCGCCGGTGTCTGCGGCATGGCAGCGGATGCAACAATTCCCCCTGCTCGAACGCTGGACGGCCCATCCGCTTTTGGACCGAGAGCGCACCGGCCTTTGGCTCCGTTGCTGGACAGAAGGCAGCACGCCGGAATTGCGCAACCGCTTGGGGCTGTACATCGATTGCCATTGCGCCACGAATTGGGAGGACCTGGCTCAAGTCGCGGACTATTTGCGGCAAGTGCACCCGCCGCTCCAGGATGGCGAGCTGAATTGCTGGCATGACGGCACGCATCCCCTGTACCTCCTCCTGAATCTGGAGCCGGCGACGCGGTACCTGCACTATGGCACGGCCTTCTCCATCCGCGCACGAGTGGGGGAGATCGCCGAGGCGGTGGCCTGGAGCCGCCAGCGCTACGTGGTGAGCGATCTCTACCCTGTTCTCCCGGACATTTCTCCTGACCAATTACCGGTAGCGGACGGCCAGGAACTCCACTTGCCCCGGGACTTTCCCGCACCCTACCGCCAGCTCTTTCCCTGGAATCAGCCGCTGGTTTTCCGCTGGGGCCGGTATTGCGTCCACAAGGTGGAAGGTCCGCTCGGCGTGATCGACATCCACCCTTGAAGCCAGCTCGTCGAGGTTCGGGGGAGAGTGTTTGTCCCGGCGGGGGTATGAGTCCGTCCCAGCGCATCAGGAGCGGATGCGCTCATAGCGGCCCTGTCGGTTCGGAGTATAATGGCAAAGTAGCTCAGACCCATGTCGGACGCGGAGAAGGAAGGTAAGAATCGATCAGCCGAAGGAGGGAAGCAGCATGGCTCTGACGTTAACTTCACCGGCATTTAGCCACGGCGGCGAGATTCCCACGGAATACACTTGTGAAGGGCCGGATGTGTCCCCGGAGCTGCGCTGGTCCGGTGCGCCTCCCGGAACGCAGAGCTTCGCCCTGATCGTGGATGATCCCGATGCGCCCGATCCCGCGGCGCCCAAGATGACCTGGGTGCATTGGGTGCTCTACAACCTACCCGCGGACTGCACCGGCTTGGCCAAGGATGTCCGCCAGTTGCCGGCGGGGACCTGTGAAGGACTCAATGACTGGAAACGCACCGGCTACGGCGGACCTTGCCCCCCCATCGGGCGGCATCGCTACTTCTTCAAACTGTACGCTCTAGATACCGTCCTGCCGGATTTGGGCACGCCGACCAAGGACCGGCTCCTCCAGGCCATGCAAGGCCACATCCTGGCTCAGGCGGAACTGATGGGCACCTATCAGAAGAAGAAATAGGGAGCGTGCGCCGGGGGTGGGTTCTGCCTCCTCCCCGGACGGGTGAAGGAGGCGGAGGGTTTGCGGCAGGGCCCAGGAGCACACGGTTTTCCGGATGCATGATGTGGCTAGCGGGCTGCCGACCCAAGCGGCGGATCGACCCCGGCGGCCTGGAGGAGTGGTACGGCAGCAACGGCGTAATCCCACGCTGCTCCGCCCTGGGCCAAGTGCTGCGTCAGCCCTGTGACACTGGGGAGTCCTGATCATGGCCGAACCCACACCCCCGCGCGATGACCGCGATCTCGTCGCCGCCTATCAGGCCGGCAGTGATACGGCCGCGCAGATTCTCTTCGACCGCTATTGCGAGAAGTTGCTCCGCTTGGCTCGCCGCCGCATCGGCCAGCGCCTCCTGAAACGCATCGACCCGGAGGATGTGATCCAATCCGCCTTCCGCACCTTCTTCGTCCACCTGCGCAAAAGCGACTTCAGCTTTGCTGAGGAAAGCGATCTGTTCAAGCTGCTCGTGCGGCTGACGGTGCACAAAACCCTCCGGCAGATCGCCCACCACCGGGCCGCCAAACGCGATCCCGCCCGCGAAGTCGTGAATGTTTTGGACGACCGGGACCTGATGGAACAGTTGATCTCCCAGGAGCCGCCGCCGGAAGCGGAAGTGACCCTCGTGGAAGAGATGGAGCGCTTCTTCGCCCGCCTCTCCGACTTCGAGTGCAAGGTCCTGGAACTGCGCTTGCAGGGATATTCCACCTCCGAGATCGCCCAGAAGCTCCAAACTTACGATCGCAAAATCCGGCGGGTCCTGGAACGGATCGAAAAGCTGGCCCATCAGCACGCCGCCGAGTCCGGCTGACCGGAAATGCGCTCTTCCCGCAGCGTCAGCCCTGGGATCACACCGTGGCCTTCGCGACAGCGAGGTCCTGGAGTGCTGTTTTGAGTCTGGTCTCATATTCGGCTTCGAGTTCCTGGCGGATTTGTTTTTGGATCTTGTCCTTTTCTGGTTCCAGCTCGTGTTCTGTTTTTTGGGTCAGCTCGGTTGCGAGCCGGGTGAGTTCTTCCCTCTGTCGGATTTCCAATTCGGGGAGGATGTAAAATAGAACACAGCGATCAGGGTGCCTGCGGTGAGGGTGCGCCTAGTAAGAATAGGATTCAACTGGTCATTGGAGTCTCCTGGGAACGATTACGAATGCGTCTTGGGAAGAATTGTTTCGCTCTTAATGTCGACCTATGCTTCGTGCAAGTTGTATGCGGTCTTGTGCGTTGGTGTTGCTCTTTTGTGGTTTTGCCCTGCGTTGTTGCGGGGTGGGATTGGACAGTGGTAAGATCGGGTTGTAAGGGTGCGATTTTTGCTACGTAGCAAAAATCTCCTTTCCAGAGGTCCGATGTCATTTACCTGAACCAGTCCTGAACCCGTGACTGTCCAAAAGGAGGTGCTGCTGTGCCGCTTTCGTTCTTCTGTCCGTTTTGCTCGGCCCGTTTGCTGGTGGCCGATCACATGGTTGGACGCCAGGTTCAGTGCCCGAATTGTGGTGAACGGCTTCTGATTCCGGAGCTATCACCTCCGCCGTCGTCTTCGGGTCCTGCCGAGGTCCCGAGTTCCAGTTCTCCGGTACCAAGGTCTCTGCCTCCAGTTCCGAATCTCCCGGAGCCGACGGTCATTTACCAACCGGTCGTGGTGCAACCGCCCCTGTCGAGTCCGTTTGACTTTTCCGAAGCGACTAGTCCGCCCAGTCGGATCACCATCACTCATCGTCACAGTGACTCGTTCGGGACAGCCTTCGGGAGTTCCTTCGGGAGTGCGCTGGGCGGCTTTCTTGGCTCAATGGTCGCTGTTGCCATTGTTCTTATTGTGCTTCTCGGTCTGTGTTTGCTCACCGCCGTGTTTTCCGGGTTAAAGTAAAGTCAGAGGACCACCCCCGTCCCGTAGGGTTACACCGGACGAATCCGCCCGCTACCAATGGTGCTTTGGTTCCGAACAGTTAGGGGCAAACGTCCAAGGATCCCAAGATCGCCAAAACGACGCCGTCGGTTCCTCCGACGACCGAGGCTTCCAGCTGGGTCGATGTCAGTCAGGTTGCCTTACGTCATGGCGACTTGCAGGTCCGTGTCTTCCGTGTAGCGATTGGTAAGGTGGTCCTCGAATATCTGTTTGAGTTGGCCTTCTCCGCGAGGCACCGGCTGGCGGCCTCGCTCGAACGATTGCGGGCATTCCGCCGTCCCAAGTTTATTCCGACAGCGGAATGGGAACGAGCAGGCTTTCCAGCGGCGCGGGCCGGCCCTGGGCTTCCAGGAGGAAGCGCTCGATGGGGAAACGGCGCTGGAGTTCGCAGCGGGGGGAAGCAGCATGGCGGCTGCGCACGAGGGTGAGGGCGGGCAAGGGTTGAGGGGAGGCCAGCAGCAGGAAGAATTCGCGGGTTTCCTTCTCTCCGGTCAGGATATCGACGATCCGAAATGCCTCCGCCTCCCGCGGGGTCAGGATGTGCTCGCCCCTTTTCAGGAACCCGCCCCGATTGGTTTCCACCGTCTCGATGTGGCCCGTGCACCAGATCATCAGCAGCGTGAAATGGACATCCTGGGGCGCCTGGAGGCGCAGCCGGAACGGTTCCCCTTTTCGCACCCGTCGCAGGGGTTGGCCTTGGGACGAAATCAATTCCGCCTGCCATCCTTTCGGAAGGTTGGCGGGGGAAGCAGCGGAGCGGTACCAAGCTGTCACGGGCTGCCGTCCCGGAGGAAGAGCAGAGGCGGGTAAAGGCAAAGTGTGGAAGGGGCGCGGCACAGGACCGCAGGGCGCCTCTTTTTCCCGCCCCGCCGGCGGCCAGCCTTGCCGTTCCAGACTCTCAGCCAGGGCCGTTAGGTTGCGCAACTCTTCGGCCAGAGGGGAGGAAGAAGCCAAATATGCACTCAGCCAATCCCCACGCAGATACGGAACGGGACGGATCAAGCGAGCCGCCTGGAGGTAGTCCTGAATGGCGGACGGCCAGCGCGAGGCGCCCTCCGCATTTTCCACGAAGGGATACTCCAGCAGCAGCAGATCGTATGGTGACAAGGGATAGACACCGGCAGGGGCGCCCTGTTGCAGGCGGAGGAATAACTCCCGGCTGTGCCAGTGCGCCTCGCGGATGTCGAAGCGGAAGACCGTGGCCGGGGGGTCGATTGGCACCAGTTCCTGGAGGCCGCACTGTTGCAAGTGGCGGCGTAACTCGCTTTCCAGGGACCGCAGCGTGGGGCTGCCCAACTGGGGTGGGACGCAGTGAGCCAGGGAGACATAGCGGCCGTAGGGGGCATCTCGGCCCCGTTGGGCCAGATCGCGCACCAGTGTGGTCAGAATGTAGTCCTCATCGAAAGCGGCGGGGAACGCTGGGGCGCCGGCTGCGATCCACTCCCGCAGAAGGCGGACCTCTTCGGGTTTGGGCCGGGGCCGATTCCCCGGCGGCATCGACCCTTCTTCCAGGAAGTGCACAATCTGCGAAGCGGAGGGTTCCCCCGGCTTGACCCAGGGCACGGGCAGGTCCTGCCGCAGCAAAGACTCCGCGTGGGAAATCACCAGCCGCCCTTGCTTTTTCGCTCCGCCGTGGCATTCACGGCAGTACTGGTGCAGAATGTGGCGGGCTGCCAGGGCCAGATCGCCGCGCCGCTGCTCCGTATTGATCGGCCCCTGAGAAGGGGGCGCAGGCTGCTCCGAGGGCGGGAGCTTTGTGGAGGATGACTGTGGTTCTGCCTGCACCGCCTGGTGAAACTCCGCATTCCCAGCCACAAGCCACGTCAGCCCGGCTGCTGCCCCCCACCCCACGATAAGCCGGAAGGAGGAATACCAGCAGCGGCAGCCCTTCGGCCGAGGGGACAGAGCCGCGCGAGAATCACGGTCCCCAGCGGACGCTCGCTTCGCGGGACCATTCACGCCGCCGTCGGAGAACGTCTTGGGTTTGCCTGCTGTTGGCATAGCGAGGAACCATGCAATTCCCCCTCGGCGGGGTGTTCAGGAACGCAAGTCCATCCGCCAGCGGGCCAAGAGGGTGAACACCAGGCCAAACGCCAGGAGGACGCCGCACGCCTGGCCGATCCGTAGCCGGTCCGGTTCCGGTTCCGTGATTGCGTGGAGGATCGCTTCCAGGGACCACGCCGGGGGGGTTAGTAGGCTGATCGTTCGCATCTGTTCGGGCATCAGATCGCGGGGCATGAGAGCGCCGCTGAGTCCGCCCAGGATCAGCACAAGCAGGGTGCCGTAGACGGAGACCTGGGTTTCCGTGCGGGCCAGACTGGCGACGAACACGGTCAGCCCCACCGCGGCGAAGGAGGTGGCGGTCAGCGCGCCCAGGACGTAAAGCGGCTGGCTTCCCCAATGCATCCCAAAGAGCCACTTCCCGCCGAGGAAGAGGAACCACCCCTGGAACAGGGATAAAGCCAAGCAGGGGATCCATTTGCCGGCGAGAATCTGGGTGTCGCTGAGGGGGGCGGCCCGCAGACGGAGCAAGGTATTGTGCTTGCGTTCGGCAACGAACAGCCAACCCCCGCTGAGCACCAGGAAGAACATGAACAGGACGGTGTAGGTGGGTACGAGGAGTTGGTAGCGCAAGGCCCCGCGTCCCAGGAAGCCGCTGCCGCTGGTGTCGCGCCAGGGAGTGCGGTTGTTTTCCCCCGGCTGGCGCGGCTCGCTTTTGACCAATTCCGCCCAGGTCCGCGCCCGGAAATTGTAGTTCGGAAACAAGTCCGCCACGCCCTCCTGGACCCGCGGTCCCACTTCCTGCCGCACCGCCGGTGTCAGCACTTCGCCAAAAGAAATGTCCCGCCCAACGCGGCTCAGCAACTCCCGGTTTTGGAACGCCCGGTGCACCGCCCGGCGGAACTCCGCCGAGCGCCGCTGGACCACGGCCGCATCCCCCACCGCACGCACGGGATCGCTACGGGCAAACTCCGCCGCCACCAGGGTGAGGAATTCCGGGTCCTGCGTCAGATTCACGAGCAGTTTCTGCACGACCGGGTCGAGTTCCTGGAGCACCGCCGCCGGGATGGGCCGTACCTGGTGGAGCCGCTGGGCCACCATCGCCATAAAGGCTTCGTCGCCGACCCGCTCAAATGCCCGGCCGATCATCCAGGGAACGACCACCCGCAACAGTGCCACCTGGATAACCTGTTCGACCATCGCCGCGGAAACCGGCTGGGTGCGATCCGCCAGCAACTGCACCCCCAGAGCTTCCAGACGGATGCCATCCCGGCCCAGGGGATTGATCGGCGGCGGGTCCCCCTGCGCGAGAAATGAGCAGCGCTGCAGACGTTCGGAGAAATCGCTCTCCAGGATCAACACGGCCGGGCGGCGCGATTGGGCAATCAGCCGCTCCGCCACAGTCCGCGAGGGCAGCAACTCGATGCGAATGTCCGGCGTGGCGCTGAGATCATCCAGCACCACCTCCGCCCAGGACTTCTCCGGGAAATCCACCCCCTGCGGCAGACCCCGGTCGAGATTCAGTACCGTGATTCGCAGGCGATCGTCCGGCTTTTCCCCAAACCCTTCTCCCAGAGCGACTCCGAGGACGACGATCAGCACCAGGGGCGTCAGCAACAGGATCACAGCACTGCGGGCGTCACGCAGCAATAGCCGCAGGTCTTTCGCCGCCAAAATCCATACCGCCCTCATGCCGCTCACCCTCTCTGGCAGCAAATGGCCGCCTCAATAGTGAGTCGCAACACCGTCACGGACTCATCGGCCCCACCCCAATGGAGTGGCTTGGCTTCCGTCAAGGATTCTCCTCGCCTTTTCACATCGACCATCGCAGGGCGATTCCCTTTGCACCCCGTTCCTTGTGCAATGCCGTTACTCCCGCCGGCTGGGTTCAGTAGTTTTAGGGGGATTCTGGAACGGCGTAGCTCTCTTCACGAAACCGATTGAGCCGATAGGGGCGCAGAAGATCGTTTTCCTCAACCGGTCGTTTCTGACTGTTACATGGATTTATTTTAACTCAGAAACCCTGCAATGATTCGGTCGGGCAACTCATTCTGTTGATAACCACGCCGCTTGGTAGTAACAGAGATGTGTCTGCGACCAACGTGTCCGCTACGGTTTAGCCCCATCTGGGTCTCAACCCGAATGTTCAGTTTCACCCGGCAAGTGGCCATTTTCCGCACCCGACCGAATGGGTCGTAGACGTAACGCTCGACAACATTTCCACCGTCATCCACCACCGCCGTCACGGTGAAATTGGCGTCCTGCACCACCCACAAACGCTGGTCCAGTGTCCCATCACCGTCACTGTCCCGATCCCGGAGAATGAGGGCATCAACGTACACCGGACTCCACACGTACTGCACCGTGGTCTGCCCGCCGACCCGCTCCTCCAGCACCTGCCAGGAATCGGAGTAGTAGAAGTCCGTGATTACTCCACCCGCCGTCTCGCTGATCCGCCGATGCAGACCGTCGTAGGCATACCGCTTCACCGTCTCACCGCTGCCATCCCGCACCTCCACCAACCGATTCCAGGCATCGTAGACAAACTGCCGACCCGCCTCGTCCCGCGTCAGGTTGCCATTCGCATCATAGGTCGGCAGCACCGCACCACTGATACCCGTGATCTCGTTCTGGGCATTGTGCGTCCGCGTCTGCGTGCAGAGCGCGGGCCAGGGAGCCAGCTTGGCGGAAACTCTTGGAACACTGGCGGAAAATGCGAAAGGCCGAAAGGCCATCCTCTCGGCGTTTTCTGGTAACCCATGTGGTGCAAGAACTAGATGTACAAGTAATTAGATCCGCGAGACCAACCCTCTTCGTAACAAATCTCTCCAAATCTCAATCTGCAACCTGTTGGCATGCAATAAGATAGCGATTTCGGATCTCTCTCGGTAGGTCGTGATCGAGAGCAACTCTCCTCGAACATCACAATTCGTAAGCAACTGTACTCGCTAATCATAAGTAACTGTACTCGCTAAACAAGTACAACTATTCTTCTTCTTTATCTGATTGAATCAGTGTGACGTGTGCGATCCGTGTCTCCAAGTCATTTTCATCTTTCGAGCGATATGTAATTACAATATTGTATTTCTTATAATATACCCAGTAATTTATAACCCCACCTCCACCTGCCTCATCGGGTTTGCCAAGAGTTTTTTCCACTAATTTTCTGCTATGCTCAAACTGAAGTTTCCCTGGTAAGGTACCCTTATATTCCTCAAATCCATCTTGATTAGCTGCGAATAAATGAATACCGATAAGCTTGCTTTTATTGTTAAAGCATAATTGTAAACCTTTACCTTTCCAAGTGTGGTAAAAGGCTACTCCAAATCCTAGTTCTGAATACGACACTTCGGGTTCCACTTTCATCGATTCCCGAAACTGACGAAGTTCATCACTCAGATGATCTTTTCCGAGTAATGCTTGCAATTCCTCGAATTTAAGCTGTGGTTCACGATCCTTGGCCATCAGAAGGCCCAGCGACGCCGAATAGGCCGCAATGCAGAGCCAGAACAGAGCAAAACGATTTCGCATTACAATCACTCCTAAGTCCAAGGCTTACGCAAGTCCAAGGCTTACGCACTATTGGAAAGCCTGTAAAACCAAGGCATTCCGCGGTTCTCTATTTCTACTTCATTCTTTCGAGTTCGCTCAGTATCCGTTCAAGTTCGTACCGAAGTTCGAATTTCTTGCCGACTTCTTGATCTCTGAAAGTATAGGCCTCATCGTGCGTCGCGCCACCTTTTCGTGCCTCGACGTAACGCTCGTATTGTTTCTCATTGATCTTTCCGATGCCTGTTATTGCTATACCGAGACCTGGACCTACGTATGGCAGCACGGTTCTGCCGCCAATGCGCACGATATCCCGAATGATCCCCACTTCCTTTTGTCCTTCGATGACAGCGCCGTCCTTCTTGAAGTTGTCGAGCAGATCTTTTAGTCGGTCTTTCTCCATCTTCGTCAACGGCGGCTTTTTCTGCAACAGCTTCAAGAGCTCTTGGAGTTCTTGAGTCGTGAGTTTCCTGTATCCAAAGGGGTCTACCCAATTCGTCGGCCCGTTCCCGACATATCGGTACAGGTTCACGTCCCCGGCGGCGTAGGAGAGCGGGTCGAGGCTCGTCCAGCGGCCAAGGGTGGGGGAATAGTCGCGGTGGCGGAAGTGATATAGGCCGGTCGTTGGGTCGAAGCGCCCGCCCTGGTGCAGATGCAGCCAGGCATACGCACTCGCCGACCGCACACCCCAACTGCCTGTCAAGACCGTGACTTGGCCGAACGGGTCATAAATATACCGCTCGACTACATTACCCGAGTTGTCAAAGATCGCGCTAACATTATAATTCGCATCCTGTACCACCCACAAGCGATCCTCCAGTGTCCCATCACCGTCACTGTCCCGATCCCGGAGAATGAGGGCATCAACGTACACCGGACTCCACACGTACTGCACCGTGGTCTGCCCACCTACCCGCTCCTCCAACACCTGCCACTGGTCGGAGTAGTAGAAGTCCGTGGTTACTCCGCCCGCCGTCTCGCTAATCCGCCGATGCAGGCCGTCGTAGGCATACCGCTTCACCGTCTCACCGCTGTCATCCCGCACCTCCACCAACCGATTCCAGGCATCATAAACAAACTGCCGCCCCACCTCATCCCGCGTCAGATTGCCATTCGCATCATAGGTCGGTAGCACTGCCCCGCTGATCGAGGTGATCTCATTCTGGGCATTGTGCGTCCGCATCGAATTATCAATTGTGCATCCAAACGAAATCCTCTTCGTCAAGTTCTTTGTTTAACTTATTATTTGCTTGCTTTTCTACCTCATTGAGAAACATATGGATTGCATCACGCACTGCCTCTTCAATACTGCCACCGATTCCACATACATATTCATTGCATTGAGTTTCCGAATTTCGGACAACAACATTCGGAGAAGCAATATAGTGCCCTTCTGGCGCCTGCACGACATAAATCTTGTAAGTGGCAAATGGTAACCGTCCCATTGTCCATACCTGGTATATTCCAACAACCTTATCGATTTTGATCCTTTGGCCGTCTATCTCGTAAAAGCCTGCATCCATAGCTATTACCTCCGCTTTTTCCCATATGAAATCACCAGCTCATTGTCCACATCTACGTCTACATATCGATCTGTTCCATGTACGTCGAACCGGCGTACATTTCCTGTGTAACCTAGAACGGGGGTTCCCCTTCCTTTTCTAGCTCTCATTGCCTCAACTGCTTTTCGACGCTATTCCTCGATCGTTTTTGCTCCAACTTCCGCTCCATGTTTTTGAAAATGCCAGTGGAGTGATTCTTCTGGGGTCCTGAAACTTCCAGCTCCCCAGCCTGTTGCTATCATCCCGGCCATTAGTCCGGTTTCAACGACCGTCTTTTTTAGCCCTTGGGTCGCCTGGTTGTACCAATCCCGGGTTTCGCGGTCGATGATGTCTCCAGCTTTCAAGCTGAGCCGGTTAGTCTGGTTCGGGTTGAAGTTCTGGTGAACCGGTGAGGCCAGATAGTCCCTCGATCGCGGCGGGAATATGAGCGACCATGTATCTGACCAGATGTTTTCACCTCCTGGAAGAAGGTAAAGTAGCCCTCCCAACTTGCCGTCAGTTAACCAGAACTTATCCAATCCATGAGGGTCGGTAAATAGGGTCGGCGTGTTACCGACATAACGATATAGGTTCACATCCCCGGCGGCGTAGGAGAGGGGGGCCAGGCTCGTCCAGCGGCCGGTGAACCGATCGAGTTAACGGGTGTGGTTGAACCAAAGACCAGTTTCGAGCGCTCGATGGAGGGTGTGCAACACGAAACCACCAGGAGCAATTCGAACGATATGCAGCTTGCGGGAATAGTAGCCGGTGTGCTGAATGCGCCTAAGTAAACAAGAGATGCGGCCCCGTTTCTTTTCACATAAGACACAATATTAGACCGCCTCGCTAATCACTAACCACTACCCACTCAAACTCTTTGTTGAAGTCCTCGAAACAATCTTTACAGATCCAATGGTAGCCGTCCTCTGTGCAATAACCTTCGTTAATATCACCGGGAAAGGCTGATATTTTCGTGAAGCAAAATGCACAATGGTCGTGGTCCCATCTTTCTGAGGGGGGTGTATAGCGGCAATACCGGAGACGCTTCTCTTTCAGATACCTCTCTTGGCCTTGTCGCCTCCAATCCTCATTTGGTTGATGGTTGCTCATCGTTTTGGCTCCTTTCGACCATCTGGAAATATACGCCACCGATTCATATTGGGGTCAATGTAATCCCAATGAGGACCAATCGGATCAGGATCGCTCAAATCCGGGCGAAGAACTTCACGGGTTCTGGGATTATAGTAGTTCCCCTCGCGTGATCCTGGTGTAGAACCCGGCTTCGCTCGCCATTCAAAACCTGGTGGTGCCTTTGTGGGATTCGAACCAGGGAACCCAGGCCATCTTGCGCCGCGCCGGGGCCACAGGAGAATAGTGTTGGTACCGACACCAAATAGGCCGAGAATGGCGTTTGTGCTGTTGGTTCAGGTTGGGCCGTGCAACGGCATGCCTTCCGACCCTTTCCGCCGCCGAGGACCGCCGCTCCAGTGCGTGAAAGAGAAGTCGAACAAGCGAAGCCCAACTTCCAGCGTACCGATTGCTTGGGTGCAGTCGAGGTGTGTGCCACAGGATTTTCCCCGAGATGATTTGGCGCATATGTGGTGTAGATGGCAAGGGGAGAATGAGATAGAATTGAAATTGTGATAAGAGTTCTCCGAGTTCAGGCGGTGGGATAATTCGGGTTTGTTCGGGGAGACGGGGTTATGATCCGGGTGGATGCACAGCGCGGGGCGCGGTTTTGCGATGGCTGGACACGGCGGGATTTCCTGCATGCCGGAGCGTTGGCCCCGCTCGGTTTGACTTTGGCGAGTTATCATCGTTTGCGAGGGGCGGAGGCGGACAGGGACATCAATTGCATCCTGCTGTTTCTCGTGGGTGGGCCAAGCCAGTTGGACACGTTCGATCCGAAGCCGCAGGCGCCAGAGGAAGTGCGCGGCCCGTTCCGGCCCATTCCCACCAATGTGCCCGGTATCCAGATCAGCGAGATTTTTCCCAAGACGGCCCGGCATGCGGACAAGTATGCCATCATCCGCTCGATTTATCACACGGCGACGGCGGTGCACGACACGGGCCACCAGATGATGCAGACCGGCCGCTTATTCACGGGCGGAGTGGAGCATCCTCACATGGGGTGCGTGCTGGGATACTTGCGCGGCAGCCGCGGCGAACTGCCGGCCCACGTCGTCGTGCCCAAACCGATCGGACGCACCGGAGGCAATCTGCCGCATGGCCACACCGCCGGCTATCTCGGACGGGCCTATGATCCCTTCATCCTCAACGCCGACCCAAATGACCCGAACTTTCGCGTCCCGGACTTGCTGCCTCCGGATTATCTCAGCGGCGTTCGTGCGACCCGGCGGCAGAAGCTGCGCGAACTGGTCGATGGTGCGACCCGCGCCCTGGAGAACTCGCCGGCCCTTCAGCAACTCGATGAGAGCTTCCAGCGGGCCTATCAGTTAATGACCAGTCCCCGCGCTCGCGAGGCTTTCGCTTTGGATAAGGAGCCGGCCAAGCTACGCGACCGCTACGGCCGGACCCGTTTCGGTCAGTCCTGCCTCTTAGCCCGTCGGCTTATCGAAGCCGGGGTGCGCTTCGTCACGGTGAACATGTTTGAAACCGTCTTCGACGAGGTGACCTGGGACATCCACGGTTCGCGGCCCTTCACGGACATCCAGCAGATGGCCCGCGAGGTGGCTCCGAACTTCGACAACGCCTTTTCGGCCTTGCTGGAAGACCTGCATGATCGCGGATTGCTGGCCACGACGATGGTGTTGGCAGTCGGCGAATTCGGGCGCACGCCCAAGATCAATCCCGCCGGGGGTCGCGATCACCATCCGGGGGTCTGGTCAATTCTGATGGCCGGCGGCCCGTTGCGTGGGGGCCAAGTGATCGGCGAATCGGACAACTTGGCCTACGCTCCGAAGACCCGACCCGTGACGCCGGCCGAGTTCGCCGCTACGGTGTACAAAGCCTTGGGGTTGGATCCCCACAAGGAACTGCCGGGGCCGCAAAACCGCCCCATTCCCCTGGTAGACTATAACGTCAAACCCCTGGATGAGCTGTTCTGAAACGCCTACCCCTGCGTGCCTCTGAGGCAGTATCCCCGCTTGGCTCACCTTGGCATCTGCTTGCAACCGGAAGAAGGAGAGAGACCCCCATGATCGGGACGTTGTCACTCCCTGACCGCTCTGCCGGATGGTTTCTGGCGGCCTGTGTGTGGCTGGCTCTGCCCTGCCTGGCCTCCGCCGGAGATGTGAAGATTTACCCCGCGGAAGTGTCCCTGTCGGCGGAGCACCCTTATCAGTATGTCGTGGTCGTTGAGGAAGAACAGGGCCGGGCCGTGGCTGATCACACCGGACAGGTGCAGTGGAGTGTGTCCGCGACGGATGTTGCGCGGATTGAAGGCGGGAATAAGCTGGTGGCGGCGGGTAATGGCGAGGCGACGGTGACCGCCAGCATAGGCTCCCGGCGGGCGAGCCTGCGGGTGAAAGTCCAGGGGTTGAATCGGCCTGCAAACTGGAGCTTCCAGCGCCACGTGATCCCGGTTCTGACGCGTTTGGGCTGCAATTCCGGAGCCTGCCACGGCGCCCTGGCGGGAAAGGGAGGGCTAAAGCTCTCCCTGCGGGGCTTCGATCCTCAGAGCGATCACTTTGTCCTCACGCGTCAGGCGTTGAGCCGCCGGATTGATCTTGCCGATCCCGCGGCCAGTTTGCTCTTGCGTAAGGCAGCACGGCAAATACCTCATGGGGGCGGGCGGCGATTGGTGGAAGGGGATGACAGCTACAACCTTCTGCTCCGTTGGATCGCTGCCGGGGCACCGGGACCGCAACCGGGGGAGGGTGCGCTCCGCCGCTTGGAAGTGCATCCCGCCACTTTGCTGTTATCGCCAAAGCAAAGCATGCGCCTGGTGGTCCGCGCGCACTATCAGGACGGCACCGTCGTGGATGTTACCCCGTGGGCGCGGTACAGCTCCAGTCACGAACCGACGGCGGCGGTGGACGAGAACGGGAAGGTGACCGCGCAGGCACCTGGAGTAGCGGGGATTGTTGTCGGTTTCGACACGCTGGTGGCGGTGGCTTCCGTGATTGTTCCCTATCCGCCGTTGGCCCCGGAGGATGCCCAGCGTCTGCGCCAGGCGCCGCGCCACAACCTCGTGGATGAACACATCCAGGCCACGTTGGAGTTATTGCGGCTGCCTCCGTCCCCGCCGTGCAGTGATGCGGAATTCCTCCGCCGGGTGTATCTGGACACCATCGGACGGCTGCCCACGCCGCAGGAGGCGCAGGCCTTTTTGCACGGCCCGGAATCCCAGCGCCCGGACAAGCGGCAGCGGCTCATCGATGCCCTACTGGAACGTCCGGAATATGTGGATTACTGGAGCCACGCTTGGTCCGATCTGTTCCTCGTTTCGACCCGGAAGCTGCCAGAAGCCGCCATGTGGGCTTACTACCGCCGCATCCGCCGGGCCGTGGCCGATAACGAGCCGTGGGATCGTTTCGTGCGAGACCTGCTGACGGCGCGGGGCAGCAATCTCCAACAGGGGGGCGGGAACTATTATGTCATCCACAAAGATGTCAGCGATCTGGCGGAAGCCACGGCCTTGACTTTTCTCGGCTTCGCCATCGGTTGCGCCAAGTGCCATAATCATCCCCTGGAAAAATGGACTCAGGATGATTACTGGGCGTTTGCCAATCTTTTGGCCCAGGTCAATCTCAAAAGCGGGGACCGTCCCGGAGAGATCATCATCAGCGATCGCCCAGAAGGGGAGGCGTTACATCCCCGGCGTGGCCTCGCCTTACCGCCGCGGCCTTTGGACGGCCCGCCATTACCCGCGGATAGTCCCCTCACGCGCCGGGAATATCTGGCTCAATGGCTCACCGCTCCCGACAATCCCTACTTTGCTCCGGCGATGGTCAACCGCCTCTGGCGCCGCCTGATGGGCCGGGGACTGGTGGAACCCGACGATGACCTGCGGGCCTCGAACCCGCCCACGCATCCCGCTTTGCTCCAAGCATTGGCCGCGGAGTTCGTGCGCCACAACTACGATGTCAAACACGTGCTCCGACTGATTCTCAACTCCGCGGCCTATCAGCGTTCCTCTCAGCCCCTGCCAGGCAATGTCAGCGATGACCGCTTCTATTCCCGCTATTACCCCCGGCGCTTGTCCGCCGAGGTGATTTTGGATGCATACTCCGACATCACCGGAGTCCCCACGTTGTTCAACCGGGTCAAGTCGGCCGCCGGGGATGCACTGACGCCGACCAGCAGCTACCCGCCAGGAACCCGTGCCATCCAGATCCCTGATGCCCTCGTCGCTTCCTATTTCCTGGAAGCGTTTGGCCGGCCGGAACGGGTCGCCGTCTGCTCCTGCGAGCGTAGCTCCGAAGCGAGCATCACCCAAGCCCTTCACCTCAACAACGGCCAGACACTCAACGAGAAGCTCCGCGAGAAAAACAACACCCTGAGTCAATGGCTCCAAAAAGGGATGACAGACCGCGAAATCCTGGAGCAACTGTACTGGCATGCCTTCTCCCGTCCTCCGACGGAGGAGGAACGCCGGCAGTGCTTGGCTATACTCGCCGAGGCCGGCCAGCAAGGTCCCCAAGGTCGGCGCGAAGCCCTGGAAGACCTCGCCTGGGCCTTGCTGACCAGCCGCGAGTTCCTGTTCAATCACTAATTCGACCCGCAACTTGACTCATTCTGCTCACTACCTTGGGAGCATGCGGGGGGGAATGCCGGTCCTGGATTGCGAGAGGGAAGGATCAAGGACTATGAAAGGCGTTATTCCAGCAATTATGGGAATGGCTCTGCTTCTGCCATGGGGGAAAGTAGCGGAGTCATACCTCGTTTTGGCTCAGGTATCGGGCCTGGAGCGATCCGCAGGACGCGCCGATCAGAGGGGTGCAAAGGAGGCTCTCCCGCAGCAGAGGAAGGAGCCGCCTGTGACGGCAGCGGCCTGGCATCCGTCGGGCAAGACCTGTGCCTTTGCTGTCCGGCAGCACTTGCGTGTATGTGACACCCAGGGGAGGCTGGCCGGACCTGCCGCCACGGTCGCAGGCCGCATCACCGCAGTGCAATACGATCCCCAAGGCCGGTGGTTGGCCGTGGCCCACGGCGAGATCGGGCGACAAGGCATAGTCAGTCTCTTGGCCCTGACGAGCGATGGCCGGCTCGCAGGTGGACAGCCTGCTTGGGTCCTCGAAGGGCATCGCGATTCTGTCTATGCATTGGCCTTCCATCCCCGTGGAACGCTGCTCGCCTCAGCAGGCTACGACCGGGATATTTTGCTTTGGGAGATTCCCCGTTCTACTCCCACGGAGACGGTCGCGGGGCGGATCAAACCCGTCCGCGTCTTGAAGGACCACAGCGATGCGGTATATGGTCTGGCCTTTCATCCTCGCGGATCCTGGCTGGCCTCGGCGGGCGCTGACCGAGCGGTGAAGGTCTGGCGGGTGGAGGACGGCCAGCGCCTCTATACCCTGGGGGAGATGACGGATTGGGTCTATTGCGTCGCCTGGCATCCTGATGGCAAACATTTGGCGGCGGGAGGTGTCGATAAGACCATCCGCTGCTGGGCTGCTGACGAGAAGGGCGGCAAGCTGATCGCTTCGGTGTTCGCCCATGAAAAACCTGTCTGGCGTCTGGCCTTTCAGTCCGATGGCGAGGTGCTCTACAGTGTGGGCGAAGAGGGGGTGATCAAGCTCTGGAATGTCCCCCGGCTCACCGAACGTCGCGTGCTGCCGGCTCAGGTCGAGACAGTGCTGGACCTGGCGGTTCATCCGCAACAGCCGCGGTTATTGTTGGGCCGCTATGATGGCCAAGCTCTGGTCATCGACGATGTCGGCCGGCCTGTGGTGTCTCTCTGGCCTCAGCCGCCCCAACCGCCGCAGCCGGTGCAAGTTAGCAGCGTGACGCCGCCAGCCGTTCACCGGGGGCAAAGGGTCCAGCTCACCGTGCGGGGCCGGCATTTGCAGCATCTGCGGGAGTTGACTGCTAGCCAGCCGGGGATTCACCTGAAGTGGAAACCGGCGGAGGAACCGGGCGAGACGTTGGTGGTGGAGGCCAGCGTTTCTCCCGAAGCACCCGTCGGCGTGGCGACGTTGCGATTCGCTGGAGTCACAGGCAGTTCCGTCACCTGGCCGTTGATCGTCGATCGGTTTCCCGCCGTAAGCGAGCGTGGCTCTGGAGATGCCATCCGAACAGGAGAAGCGGTGCGCCTGCCCGTGACCATAGCGGGGACGGTGGATCGGCCGGGGGATGAGGACTTCTACCGCTTCCAGGTCCATGCCGGGGAGGAGATCGGCGTCGAAGTCGTGGCGGCGGAGATCGGCTCGAAACTGGAGCCAGTTTTGGCCCTCCACGATGCTGAGGGGCGAATCGTGGCCGAGGGCGAGCGCAGCTTGGGTTACACCGCAGTACAAGCTGGTGTCTATGTGTTGTCTATCCGCGATAAGCAATTCCGCGGCGGCCAAGGGTTTGCCTACCGGTTGCACATCGGTCCGATTCCTGTGATTACGGGCGTCTTTCCCCTGAGCGCGCCTCGCGGCAAAACCACAACGGTGCAAGTGCGCGGCGTGCATCTGGGGCAACCTGAGGGGTGGCGCATCCCAGTGGCCATTCCAGCGGATGCCCCCGTCGGCAGCTCTTGGGAGATTCCGCTTCCGCCGGGGAAGGAAAAGCCGCGAGGGAAAGCTGCGGTTATCGTGGATCAACTCGACGGCCAAGCGGTGGACCCAGCGCGCGGGGTGGAGCTGGCCCTGGGAGAACAGGGTCAAGCAGCGGACGGTGTGTTGCGGCAGCCTCAGTCCCGCCACAAAATTCGCTTCCACGCCCGGCAGGGGGAGACCTGGATCGTGGAGGTCCTGGCCCGGCGGGCTGGCTCGCCTCTGGACCCCGTCATCGAAATCCTCGACGCTGCGGATCAACCGGTGCCGCAGGCCATCTTGCGCCCCATTTCCGTCTTCTACACCACGCACCGGGATCACGAAGCGACTTCCCCCGGCATCCGCCTGGAAAGCTGGAACGACCTGGCCATCGACGACTATCTGTACGCCCACGGCGAGTTGATGCGGGTCTTGGCCTTGCCGCGCAATCCGGATGACGATTGCCAGTTCTACCAGTTCCAAGGCCGCCGCTTGGCCTATTTGGGAACGACCCCAGCGGTCCATTATCAGGGGACGCCGCTCTACAAGGTGGAGATTCATCCGCCAGGACGCACGTTTCCTCCGAATGGATTGCCGCTCTTTACTCTGTACTATCGCAATGATGATGGGGGGCCGGAGTACGGCAAAGATGCCTATCTGCGGTTCACGGCACCGGCCACGGGGTTTTACAGCGTGCGGGTGAGCGATGCGCGGGGTGCGGGGGGACCGGATTATGCCTACCGCCTGCGTATCCGCCGGCCTCAGCCGGACTTCGCCATTCAGTTTCGTCCCACACGTCCGGTGATCTGGAAAGGGGGGGCAGCCAGCGTCACGGTCGAGGTCACTCGCCGGGATGGCTTTGATGGCCCGGTTCATCTGCAATTTGTGGATCTGCCGCCGGGCTTCTCTTCGCCTCCCACCTTTATCGAAGCCGGCCAGTTTACGACCGCGGTGACGTTGGCCGCCGCCCCGGACGCCCAGCTCCCGCCGCAGTACCGCTTCAAGCTCTTGGCCCGCGCCCAGATCGACGGCCAGGAAGTCACACGTCAGGTGTTCAGCGAGCCGCTCGGACCGGAGTCTTTGCGGCCGCCCGCGGACCTGATCTGCCGTCCCCGTGTTCCCAGCCTGACCATCCGCCCCGGCCAGGAGAGCCGCTTTATCGTGGACATCGAACGCTTGGGCAACTTCCGCGGACGTGTGCCCCTGGAAGTTCGCGGCTTGCCCCACGGCGTGCGCGTGCTCAACGTCGGCCTCAACGGCATTCTCATCACCGAACGCGAAACCAGCCGGGAAGTCGTCCTCTACGCCGAACCGTGGGTCCGTCCCATGCAGCATCCCATCGTGGTGCTGGCCCGCCACGAGGGGAAAGGGACCGAACATGCGGCGCCCGCCATCCTGCTCAACGTGGAAAAATGACAGCGCCCTCACGCTTCAACCCTGGCCCCGGCCTCAAAGGATCGTCCACCATGCTTCCCCGACTGCGTGCTTTTGCATGTGCCACCACGGCGTTTGTATGTTCCGCCACGGCAACGCTCGCTGCTATACTTGGGGTGACGGCTCGCTACGAATCGCAAGGTATGACCCAACCAGAGACGGCGGCGCAAACTCGACAAACTGGGGGAAAAAGAGGGCCGGTGAAGCTCACGGAACAGGCGTTGGCGATCCACCGGGCGGCTCTGCTCGTGGATGGACACAATGACTTGCCTTGGGAACTGCGGAGCAAGGACGGTCCCAGCTTCCGGTCCATCGACCTGCGCAAACCCCAAAAGCAGTTTCACACCGACATCGAACGGCTGCGGCGCGGCCACGTGGGAGCGCAATTCTGGAGCGCCTTTGTGCCCACCAGCTATGCGCGCAAGGGCCTGGCCGTCAAAACCACCCTGGAACAAATCGAGGTCATCCACGAACTGGCTCGGCGCTACCCGGATGTGTTCCGCATGGCCTATGGCACAGACGATATCCTGCGGATACGTAAGGAGGGGAAGATCGCCTGCCTCATCGGCGTGGAAGGCGGGCATGCCATCGACAACTCCCTGGAAGTGCTCCGCTGTTACTACCGCTTGGGTGTGCGTTACCTGACCCTGACCCACTCTGAATCGCTGGACTGGGCTGACTCCTGTTCCGATGCGCCCAGGGCGCGGGGGTTGTCGCCGTTCGGCGAGCAGGTGGTGCGGGAGATGAATCGGTTGGGGATGCTGGTGGACCTGTCCCACGTCTCCGACGATACGATGAAGGCGGCCTTGCGAGTGAGCCAGGCGCCGGTGATCTTCTCCCACTCCTCGGCGCGGGGCGTGGCGGATCATCCCCGCAATGTCCCGGACGATGTCCTGCGCCTGGTCCGCGACAACGGCGGGCTGGTGATGGTCAACTTCTATTCCGGTTTCCTCGTTCCGGAAGGGGCGCGGGCCACGCGCCGGATGTTCGAGATGCTCCGCGAGCTGCAAAAGAAGTACCCCAACGACGAGGATCGGGTCCGGGAAGCCTACCGCCAGTGGGCCCGCGAAAACGATTATCCCGCCGGAGATGTCCACACGATCGTCGATCATATCGATCACATCGTGCGCGTGGCGGGCATCGATCATGTCGGTTTAGGCTCGGATTTCGATGGCGTCTCTAAGCTGCCGGAGCAGATGCAGGACGTGTCGTGCTATCCTTATTTGACCCAGGCCCTTCTGGATCGGGGTTACAAGCCAGAAGAGATTCACAAGATTCTGGGAGGGAACCTCATGCGGGTGTTTGCCCAGGCGGAAGCCGTCGCTGCCCGCTGGCCGAAGTGATCCGTCGAGCCGCGGTTGTTACCGCTCCCCTCCAGCGGATAAGTCCCCAAAGCGCAGCTTCGGCACCCTTCTGCCTCCTTTCGATGCCTCTTGAGGTCTTGACGGCTCAAGCCGTCCACGCAAGGCAGGCCGAACGAGGGGAGCTGCTGGCGGGAACCAGGTCTCAGCGGCACACCAGACTTACTTCCGAGAAGGGATCAATTCCAAGGCGACCAAGCGACCTCGGCCCCGCAGGTAAAGGATGCCATCGCTGAGCACGGGGGGCGCCCAACAGGGATATTCCAAATCCGTGATTTCGTAGCGGGCGGCCTCCTCGTACTTTTGCGGGTTCGGCTTGAGGACGATCAGGGTGCCGAACTCGTTGAGGCAGAGCAGGTGGCGGTCCACGAAGAGGAGTGTGCAGCGCCCCGTGCGTTTCTGGACCCATTGGACTTCGCCGGTGTTGTAATCCAAGCAGCGCAGGTCCGCTTCCGGAGTTTCCCGTCCGGAACAGGCGTAGAGATAACCGTCCACATAGATGGGGGTGCACCAGTGGGCGGCCAAGGAGCGGTCCCAGCGGTCCTTGCCAGCATCCGACCAGATGACCCGCGGCTGCCACTGCTGGTCGATGTCTAAGAGCACGCTGCCCGGCCCATAGCATTCCGACAGGAGAACGCGGGAACCCACCACAACGGGGTTGGCGGCGTTGACACTTTCTTCGATGCGTGCCCGCCAGGGGAAATGGAAGAGCACTTTGCCTTGCCGCGGCTCCACGGCTAGCAAGCCGCCCCGGGCAAAATAGAGTAAAACTTTCTGGCCATGCATGGTGACGACGAGCGGACTGGTATAGCTGGCTAGCTCCTGACCGCTGGCCCAGCGGACTTTCCCAGTGGCTTTCTCGAAGGCCACCAGAGCCGTCCCATTCGACTGTACCTGTCGGAAGTCGAGAGGCCTGCGCCCTTGCGGGCTGCCACCGACCGGTACGATGAGCAGGTCTTCCACCACGACTGGCACGCTGGCGACCCCGAAAAAGTTCTGGTGGAAGTGGTATTCCTTCTGCGTGTCGAGCTTCCAAACCAGTTGGCCGTCGGTGCGCTTCAAGCAGTGGAGCATTCCCTCGACGCCGTGGAGATAGACATAGTCTCCATCCACCACGGGGCAGGCGCGCGGGCCAGGTTCATAACCGTAGTAATCCTCGTAGGCCGTGGGATACTCGAATTTCCATAAGTAGCGTCCGGTTCGGGCCTCGCGGCAGGTGAGCCGGGCGTTATCCCCGAAGCGGTCGAAGTGATACAGCTTGCCCCCTGCCACGACCGGCGGAGCATATCCCCAGCCCAGCTCGCAACTCCAGAGTTTTTTCAGCCCGTGTTTGGGCCACGTCTGAGGCAGTCCTTTTTCTGGAGACGTTCCGGTGCCAGCGGGACCGAGGAACGTCGGCCAATCCGCCGCGGAAATCAGCCAAGTTGTCAGAAGCATGCACCCCAGACTCAATAAGACTCGAAGCATGGCTGGCGCATTCCTTTCCCATTTTCCCCGGAGAGTCGATGAGCCGACGTTGGGCCGCCCTCTCCCCGCGGCTTGCTCCCCGGCGCTTGCCGTCCCAGGGAAGCAGAATAGGAATAATGTCTCCCTGAGCCAGTCGCGGGAAGCTGCGATGCTCCATCCCGGAAAACAGCGATCCTGACGGGCAGCATGCGATCGCGCTGCCTTTCTGCTGCCTTGGTATGGTTCGCTAACTACAATTTATCCATTCTCCTGGTGTTGAGGTCCTGATGGCTCTGTTGAGTTCTTCGGAAAGAGGAAGTTTTTTGTTCCCGTTGATGGAGGGGTGAAACTTTTATGGTCCGTGCCCGGCAGGTGGTCATCGTCAGTGCAGGCCACGTCGAAGTCCGCGAGGTGGAGTTGCCCGATCCGGAACCGAATCAGATTTTGGTGGCGGCGGAGTATTCTGCCATCAGTGCGGGGACGGAGCTGGCAGTTTATACGGGAACGCATCAGTGGTTGAAAGACCCCGCCATGAAGGAATGGAAGTTCCCCTTCCGCAGCGGCTACTCGGCGGCTGGGCGGGTATTGAAGGTGGGGCGGGATTTTCCGGGGGGATTCCGGGAGGGGGATCGCGTCAGTTTTCCTGGCAATCATGCCTCGGCGGAATTATTGACCTTAGGCCAGGAGCGCTGCCGAGTGTGGCGGTTGCCAGAGGGGTTGTCCAGCGAGCTAGCGGCCTGTGCCTGCATCGCGCGCTACGGCTTGGGAGCGGCCATCCGGGTGGGCATTACCCTGGCTCGCAGTGTGGCGGTGCTAGGATTGGGCATCATTGGTCAATTTGCCTTGCGGTGTTTTCTGGCCGCCGGTGCCGCCCCGGTGATCGGCATCGATACGGTACAGCGCCGGCGAGAAGCAGCACAAGCCGCAGGAGCCGATCATGTCATCGACCCCAACGCGGGCGACCTCCGGCAGCAAGTGCAAGCGGTGTTGGGCACACGCGGAGCAGAAATCGTGGTGGATGCCACCGGGGTACCGGCGGCGGTGCCCACGGCGATGAGTCTCGCCTGTGATGGCGGGCAGGTGGTCATCGTCGGCAGTCCGCGTGGGGTGGCCAGCAATGTCAACTTCTATGACGATCTGCACCGTCGCTACCTGGAAGTCACCGGCGCCCACGGCAACATGCTCTTCGAGCCGGCTCACACCCGCATTCCCGGCCATTGGGACATCGACAAAGCCCAGAACTGGCTGCTCCATCATCTCGCCTGCCGCCGCCTCAACCTGGAGGGGTTGATCACCCACGTCGTCACCCCCGAAGAGGTCGGCCAGGCCTACGAGGGACTGCTCCACGACAAGGAGCACTATCTCGGCGTACTGGTCAAGTGGGTCTGATGGCGCTTTTTACTGGCTCAAGCTTCGGAGACTTCCTCGGCACTCCAAATCGAAGCGGGAGAGCGGAACCGAGATTGGCCCGACTCTCCCGCCCTGGTTCCGTGAGGATTGGGGTGGGTCAGAGCTTTGGAGGCTCAGCCTCTCATTTCAGTCTTTTTTCTGGAACTTGCCTTTGCCGAAGCCGCCGAAAGCGGGCACTAAGCGCGACCGGTCAAACGGCGCCCCCACCAATTCCTTCCAGGTCTTCTTTTGGTTATCGTCCAAGACATCGAGGATTTTGTTGATGGCTTCCTCCTCGGCTTTGTTGATCTTGGTCTGGACCTCCTGGAAGCGCTTCTGGATGTCCTTGAAGGCATCGGGGTCGAACTTCCCCTTGCCGCCGCCTTTGCCGAACCCCAAATCGGCCATCAGCTCCCGGCGTTCAGTTTGGAAGTCGCTGATGACTCCCTTGACCGTCGCCTTTTGGCTGTCGGTGAGTTTGAGGGCCTCGACAATTTCCGCGTTGGTAAAGGCATTGACGCCGAGGAGTTGGCGTTCGATTTGCTTGAGCCGGTTGATCTGATCCTTGTTGAGGATGTCGCCGAGTTGCTTGTAAGCCTCCTTTGCGATGGCGATATTGGCCTTTTCCAGTTTGGCTTTGTCCTCATCGGAGAGTTTGCCAAAGCCGAAGCCACCGCCCTTACCCCCTTTCCCACCGAATTTGAACTCGATGCCGTGCTCTTTACGGATTTCCGCGGCGGTTTGGAAGAACTCTTTCGACCATTCATTGACTTTGGCGATTTGTTCTTCGGTCATTTTCAATTCTTCTTGGATGGCTTTGTTGATGACCAGGAAGTTTGGTCCGCCGCCGACGCCGAAGAAGCCCGGTTGGGCCTGCACGACGGCAAACATAGCGGCAGCGAGCAAGCCGGCGACCCAGTAACGTGTGCGCATGACCTTCCTCCTCCACAGGGGTAAAGCTGACCAACAATCCAAGCACGTGCCTCACGCTGAGGCCTACGGTACAGGACAGCTTACTTTCCGGATAGTGAAAAGACCGTGAGAAAAAGGCTATTAGACAGGGATGTTACGGGACACGGGATGCTCTCAGGGGGTGGGGCGGATAGTCGGGGGCAGGCCCGCCCCTCCGGGAGCCAGAGGAGAGGGGGAAGGCGCCGACGGACCAGGCCGGGCCGGCGGTGGAGACTGCGGCGCTTGACGGCGGGTAAACCCCGGCACATCCTCAAACCGGAAAACCTTCTGCGGGTCAATCCCCGGAATGTTGATCTTGTGGTTGGCCAGCGACCACTGCTCTATGGTGTCATTCGCTTTGACGATGTAGGCCTGGGCCGGCAAATACGCCAGGGAGCCGGTGCGCGGGCCATACAACGCCAGCCGCAACTGCTTAAATTCCTCCTTGTCCTTGGCCAAAAGCGGCTTGATGTCCAGGTAAATGTAGTACTGATCCTCGTTGAACAGGGTGATCTGGAAGCGTTTTTTCAGGTTTTCGGCCTTGAGGCCAGAGAGGAAATCGATCATGAGATTGTCGGTCGAGGCGTTGGGTTGCCGAGCGGGATCCGGAAGTTTCCATTCCGTGATGGTGCGATCCAAGCCGCTGTAAGCGTAGATTTCCTTGCCGGTGCAGATAAAGGCTTCGTAATCTTGGCCGGTTTTGTCCCCGACATACACCAGGCGCATGCGGGCGTAGTTAGGCTTCATGCAGAGCAGCTCGCCTTTGTATTCCTTGTCGGATTTGAAGACGCCCGTGGCGGCGGGATCGGAGCGTTTGAGCGTCACGGTCACAAAGATGTTGGTGATGCCCTCCATCGCTTTCTGCCAACCTTGCAGGTGGGCGTCGAGCCGAGCCTCAGCACTGCCCGGAGGAGGGGGCGAGACCGGTACGCCGGAGGGAGGAGCGCTTTGAGCTACGGCACGGGAAAAGCCTGGGGCGTACAGGCTGACCAAGGCTAAGACGGAAAAGCACGCTGTCCGCAACCACTTTCCGTAAGACATGGGTGGGAACTCTCCTGGGGATGGATCCTACTCTGTGGCAGGCGGGTTCCGACGGCCCGGCTCCCCGCCCGGACCCTGACTGGCTTATACACAATGTCCGTCCGAGGGAAAAGTCCGTTTTGAATCGAAGGGGAACTTTGGGGAGGTCCCGAAGTCCTGGACCGAGTGTGAGAACTTCTTGCCAGGGTGGTTTTGAAGGGGTGCAAACTGCAAACAGAAGCGGGGGACAACGGCTAAGACTTGCCTGCGGGCCGGGGATGGCGAATAGTGTTGATAGCAGGGCGAGGTGATAACCAATTCACACGCGAGGATGCTGGGAACATGTGGGAAAAGACGCAGGTACGGATTGTGGCCGGTCGCTTACGGGGCCGGAAGTTGCATGTGGTGGTCAAGGAAGGAATGCGTCCCACACCGCAATTGGTGCGGGAGGCCTACTTTAGCATCATGGGCAATGCGATTCCGGGTCGGCTATTTTACGATGTCTTTGCAGGCACCGGCGTGGTTGGCTTGGAAGCGGTGAGCCGAGGAGCGCTCGCTGCCCGCCTCATCGAAAATGACAGCCGCCAAGCCGCGGACATCCAGAAACACGCCGACCTCTTCGGAATCAGCCGGGACGTGCAGGTGCTTAAGGCCGACGCCTACCGTTGGGCGGAGCACTGGCAGCCATCGAGCACTGCTCCCGTCAATTTCTTCCTCAGCCCGCCCTTTGCGGATTTGCACCAGCGCCTGGAACAATTCCTGATCCTCGTGCAAACCCTCTTGGCCAAAGCCCCGCCGGAATCGGTGCTCACCATCCAAGTTGAGCGGGGGTTCCCCGTGGAGCGGCTGCCGAACCTGCAAGCCTGGGACATCCGCCGCTATGGCCGCAATCTCCTGATGGTGTACGTCATTCCGGATCAGGAACACGCATCGGCGTCCGGGAAGGAACCACAAACCCATTCGGTGGGTCAATGACGTGACCCATTCCAAGGGCCGCACCTTCCACCATTCACCATTCACCATTCAATTCACA
>NZ_JACEFB010000018.1 GCF_013694095.1 Thermogemmata fonticola
ATAACCAGTCGATGTAACTGACGTGATTGGCCACCAGCAGAACGCCTCCCTGGAGCGGAATCTGTTCCTGTCCAACCACGCGATAGCGATACAGGAGGCGGCACAAGACCCAGCCGATAGGGCGCAGCAACAAGGAGGGCATCAGCCACGTTGCCGCCGCGGTGGTCACGAGCAGTCCAGCCAGGGTGAGCAGGATAAGGGTCATGGCTGTCCTCCAGGCGGGCTGTTTTTGGGGGAATTGCGCCACAGCGCTGGGGTAGTGCTCAGCTTACACTCTTTCCGCCAGCCTGCCAACGCGCCGGATTCCCAGAATCTTCATGAATGCGCTTGCAGCCAAACCGCGGCGATGCTATACGCCCGCCACTCTCAGGAACTCCACACCGCTGGCGAGGAGGGAAGGGGCGCGGGAACGTCCCGCGGGAGGGGGAAGTCGATGCTGCGATCGGCGCCCGCTGGGACGCCCCGCCTCCGAAGTCTCCGCGATAGCTAGCTGGGCCGGGAGATAGGGGGAGGCACGCTCTGATGCCTGTGGCCTGCGAACCGCTACTGCGGCACATCCTGCGGGATGAGACCCTCACCCGCGGCTTGGGGGACATCGAGGCGCGGATGCTCATCGACTGGCTCACCGACTGGACCCAACTGCTCGCGGATGCCGCTCGCTCCGAAGCCGAAGCCTGGTCCTGCGTCCGCCGCCTCTGCCGGCGCGCCAGGGCCATCGCCCGCTTCGTGCAACTCTGGTCCCAACCGGCGGATCGAGGAGCGGCCGCCCAACTGGCCGCCTGCGAACGCTTCCGCTGGCCCCTCCCCAATCGACCCCTCGAACCCCCTGACCTTATGCATCATATCCTCACTTGGGAAAATCAGCATCCCGATGCCACCGAGGCCGCCTAAATCTGAACTTGAAACAATTAGCCTCCCGACGCCGCCGAGACCCCTTGAAATCCCACGACCGAGCCGCCGGCTCTCTGCGGCAAGTGGCGCTTTATCCACCCACTTCCTGTTTCCTGGATTGTCCGGTCCAGCCTGCCGAGCTGTCCGGTCTAGCCCGCCGTCCACCCGTGGAAGGAGGGATTTGTTCCCCTCGCCACTCCGCCGCCCCTGCCGCGGCGACAGAAGTTTTCCCCACTTCATGAAACGGACTTTCGCGAGAGTTACACGAGGGGCTACCGACTCAGGAGGGGAGACTGAATTGGATTTTGGGGCAACGTGGGACGATCAGGGGAAAGTTCACGAAGTTCACGAAGTCCGCCAAGTCCATTCCCGTCTTTGAAGGCGGTATTTCCCTCAAGACGGCGTCAAGCTGGGATAGCCGCAGGGAGGGGTTCGCTGCCAGGCCAGGCGAGGAGTTCTGAGCGGATGCGGGTGTTTAGCATTTCTTCCAAGCGCTGGAGGGCACGGGCTGCCGTGGCTCCGTCGAAGACGCGGTGATCATAGATCAGTCGCACCGGGACGCATCCTTGCGGGTCGATCACTCCATAATTGAGGGTCACGGTCAACGGGGAGAGCGGATGGAGGGATTCCGCGCCGAGGGCGGAGTAGCTGGACAGGCCGAAGGTACCGCAGACATTGCCGCGCCAGTGGCGGCAATTGAGGCTCAGCCACCAGAGGAGGCGGCGCAGGGGGCGAGGCAAGCCGCTGAGCCAGAGGGTCCGGCGGAAGTCCTTGATCTGGTCCAGAGGCGCTGTCTGAGCCTGGCGAATGCGCTCGGCGATGGCGGAAAGCGGCAGGCGGGCCGGATGCTTGATCCGGATCGTCAGGACGGCCTTTTCGTCTTCCCAGTCCCGTTCCACAGCCACAGCGGCCACGCTGCGGTCGTACTCCACGAGGTGCGGCCGGGGGAAGGCACAATAGGCTCGGCGCAGCGGGGGCAGTTCTTCGGCGACGAGGGCGTAGGCTTTGACGAACAAAGCGCTCCAGGGGGGCCGAGGGGCAGGCAGAGTGCTGCGGGCGGCCACCACCGGCGCCAGGCGGCAGAGGCGCTGCACGGGAATCGACGGCACGCGCCGGGCAAAGTGCAACAGATCGTTGACGAAGATGCGCGGGCGGCTCCACGGCACCTTCCGGCCTCGGATCGCCATCGCTCCACCCCCGATTTCAGGCCGAGGATACGCTGCGGTCCCCGGATATGTTCCGATCTTCCTTTCCCTTGACGGCCCGGAAGACGTAAGCCTGACCGGCGTAGCTGCGGCGGTACTCCACGGCGGTGAAGCCGGCCGCCTTCAGCTTGCTTTGGACCGCCTCGGCTGGCAGATAATGGAAGCGGCCCCGGCGGGCTTCCGCTTTCAGCCATCGGCCATAGCGCAGCATCCGCCAGCTTCGGCGCAGAAACCGGAGCGGCTTGTCACTGCGGAAGGCATCGCCGAGGGAAGCCAAGGCCACCCGCCACCACTTCGGCTCCGGCACATTGACCGAAAACACGAAGCGGCCGCCCGGCTTGAGCACCCGCCACACTTCCCGCAGCAGCCGGTCATATGCCTGGGTTGTCCAGCGCTGCTCCGCCTCCGACCAGCTTTGCGCATAACTGATGGACAGGCCGGAGATGGCATGGTCAAAGCTGGCATCGGGGAAAATCTCCAGGCCGTTGCTGAAATCGTGGGTCAGGAAGCGGAGGCGGGAACCGGGCGCAGGGTGGAGCACGCGCCGGAGATGTTCGTAAGCCTCGGCGTTGACGGCGGCGCAATCCAGCCCCACGATCTCGGCCACTTGGCCCCGCGAGGCTTCCCACAAACCCCGGCTCAAAGCCCCGCTGCCGCACCCCAAATCCAGCCAGCGCTCCCCAGCCTGCGGAGCGGCCCACGCCAGCGTGTCACGGTGAAGCTGCCGGTACGGCGTCGTTTCCTGCTGCGACCAAAACGCCTTTGCGCATTTGGCCTCCAGCCAGTGATTCACAGCGCTCCTACCGGCCCGCGGTGGCATACTTCCTCCTGCCAAGTCCTGATCCCTGCCGCATTCGACGCACCACAGTAGCTTTCCCCCATGGCAGCGGTCAAGGCGAGATGCCCGCCCCCCAGCGATTTTCCACCTTTGGGATGACGCGTTCTGCTCCCCCTCTGAAGTGCGTTCCCCATCGCCGCCGAAACACGAAGGGGGCGGCAGGCTCGGAGGGAGGAAAGGATATGGCCGCCAGCGCGCCCTGGAAGTGTGGAGCCGACCCAGGGCAGCCCTCAGCGTGCACTGTGCGCGGAACGGGACAGCCATCGGCTGGTGACGTTGATGCACAGGACCAGGACCAGCAGGATGAAGGCGCCGGCCCAGGCGAGGCGCTGCCAGGCTTCGTCGGGTTTCTGAGCGAAGTCGTACACGTAGAACGGCAAGGAGGGAGTCGGGTCGGCCAGGGAACGGGGGAAGAATTGGGAGCCGCGGGCCGTCAGGATGAGGGGGGCCGTCTCGCCGAGGATTCGTCCGGCCGCGAGCAGGATACCGGTGAGGATGGCCGGCCAGGCCGCCGGAAGCAACACAGCCCGCAGAGTCTGCGCCCGCGTCGCTCCCAAGGCGGCTGCCGCTTCCCGCAGTCCCGCCGGCACCGCACGCAGCGCTTCTTCCGCCGCACGGGCCACCACCGGCACCATCATCACTGCTAGGGCAAAGGCCCCGGCATACGCCGAGTAACCCCACGGGCGGCTGCTCCACGGCGGCGAGACCAGCAAAACGTAGCCGAACACGCCGATCAGGATCGACGGCACGGCGGTCAGCCACTCCGCAGCGCGGCGCACCAGACCGTTGAGCGGATGCTGCGGATATTCGCTCAGGAAGATGGCCACCAGCACGCCCCAGGGGACGGCCACTGCCGCCGCCAGCAGCACCAGGATCGCGCTGCCGTACAGGGCGTGGGCCAATCCCGGCGGCTCATCCCCCGGCAAGTGGGTAAAGACCGCCCAGGAAACTTCCCCCGCCCCTTGATACGTGATGTACCCCAGAATCAGGAACAACGGCAGAATGGTCAGCCACTGGCAGAGGGCGAGCAGCCAGCTCATGATGCGGTCGATCCGCGCTGCCCCACGGCGATTCGCCGCCCGGCGGAACGTGGCCGGCGTGATGCTTTCCCCAGAGAGCCGCTGCGGTCCGACATCCGGGGGCGGCTCCGCAGTGGGAAATGAGGGAGCGGAGGAAGCCGAGAGGGAAACCGAGGAAGACCGCCGCCATTTCCAGAATCGCCACCAGGCATAGCGTGCGGATTGACCCGTTACCTGGTGGCGCACCACCGCTCGGCCTGCACTGTTCATCAGCCACGCCAGCAGCAGCAGGAGCAGTCCCAGAGCCATCAGCACCGCTCGCCGCGGTTCCTGCGGCGTGGTCTCATGCAGTTGCTTGGCAATCAGGCTGGGAATCGTGTCCCCCGTCGCCGTCAGGGAGAAGTTGAAGTACTGGGCATTGCCGATGACCATCGTGACGGCCATGGTCTCGCCCACGGCCCGGCCCAAGGCGAGCAAGATGGCAGCGACAATCCCTGGCCGAGCAACCGGAAGAATCACGTGCCGGATCATCTGCCACCGCGTCGCTCCCAAGGCCAAGGCGCCTTCCCGCAACGCCAGAGGGACCGACCGGCAGGCGTCGTAACTCAGGGCCGTAATGTACGGCAACACCATCACGGACAGGACCAAACCCGCCGCGAGCAGCCCTTCCCCGGACGCCTGCTTCCACCCGGCCCAGGCATAAAGCGGTCCGAGCAGCCGTCGGGCAAGGAACTCCAAGGCCCAAAAGCCGAACACCACGCTGGGAATCGCCGCCAACAGTTCCAGAAAGAAGGCACTGATGCGCCGCCGCCTCGGTGTGGCCAGCTCCGACAAATATACCGCCGTCCCCACTCCCAACGGCACCGCCACCAGCAAGGCAATCGCCGAAGTGACGCAACTGCCGTACACGAACAGCAAGGCCCCATAGGAGCCGCGCTCCGGGTCCCAATTGGTACTGCTCAGCAGGTTCCAAAGGCCCAGATGCCCCAGCGCCGGCCAGCCCTGATGCAGCAGCACGGCGATCAGAGCCGCCGCTAAGATCAGCACTCCCCCAGCACCGCCCTGGCAAATCAAGGCCACCAGCCGATCGCTGCTCAGCCGTCCCCGCAGGACCCAGCCGAGGAAAAAACGGCGGACCGCTGATGGCGGAGGAGGTGTCATCGCTTCCCAGTATCACTCGAACAGGACGGTATCGAGCAGTTCCGCTCCGCGGCGGGACAACTCCGGTGGTAAAGGGGCGTATCCCAAATCTGCGGTATAACTCTGCCCTTCCTGAAGCGCCCACTTCAAAAACGCTACGATGGCCCGCCCCGACTCCGCCGGCTGCTTTTGATACAGCAAAGCGTAGCTGACCCCGACGATCGGATAGGCTTCCGCAGCGGAAGCATCCGTACAGGAGAAGGCCAGAGGGTGGAGGGAATAGGGTTCCTCTTTCTTCGGGGCTTGCAGGGCGGCCTGGGCGGCTGCCGTTACCGCCGCGGACTCCGGGGCTACCGCTTGGCCCGCCGCATTCACCAGCCGCGCGACGCTCAGTTGGTTCTTGCGCGCATATTCCAGTTCCACATACCCGATGCTCCCCGCGGTCTGCTTCACTTGAGCGGTGATGCCCGCATTCCCTTCCTTGCCCAAAATCTCCACCGGCCATTTCGGACTCTTGCTCGCCCCGACGGCCTCGGCGAACTTCTGGCTCCGCTTGCTCAGATACTCTGTGAAAATAAAGGTGGTCCCGCTGGACTCCGCCCGCCGCACTGGCAAAACCGGCAGGTGCGGCAGCTTCGCTTGGGGATTGAGCGCTGCCAGGCGGGGATCGTCCCAATGTTGAATCCGTCCCAGGTAAATGTCCGCTAGCACTTCCCCGGAAAGGATCAACTCCGGCACCTCCGGCAGGTGGTAAACAATCGCCACGGCGCCGAGCGTCAACGGAATATGCAGCACCTCCCCACCGGCAGCGCGGGCGCCTTCCCATTCGCTGCGGCTCATTGGAGCGTCGCTGCAACCGAAGGCCAGGTTCCGATTGATCACGTTCGTGATCCCGTAGCCGGAGCCTTTCGCGACGTAGTCGATCTCCACGCCCTGCTGCCGACGGTATTCCGCGGACCACTTCTGCATGAGCGGGTCAATGAACGTGGCCCCGCCGGCGCTGATCCGTAGCGGTGCGCTCCCCCCCTGCCGTTGGCACGCCGGAACTGCGAGCACTCCCAGCACGAGGACCAGAACCCTGCCCATCCCGCGGATGCCCGCCCTTCGGACGGCTCGCATCCACCGCCAGCGGTTGACCCAGCCACTCATGATCTCGTAACCCTTCGCGGGATCAGTACCCACAACCCCGCTGACAGCCGTCCCTTCTTCCTCGTCTGCCAGCGGCATTTCCCGTCTGTCCACGGCACTCCGACGCGCCGGAAACCGCCGGAGGGAAGCGTCGACTTTACCCTATGCCCGCCTCGCAGAGAAACTGTGCAATTTCTGCAAAGAATAAGTGAAGATCGCCGGTGGCAATCTACACCAAAAGCTCATCGTTCCTTTACGTCAGTCCCGTGTTCTGCCGGTATGCTCAACGTTGGACAGAGAGCGAAAGCGACGGGCCGAGAAGGAAAACGGGGACTCCCGAGATAAGGATGACCCGCTATGAGCGCAGTTGCCCCTCCGGTCACCCTGGGAACATGGGCGGGAACAAGGACCGCGGCAGCGGGAGCGAGCGTCGTGGCAGGAATGCCCTCCGCGGCGGTCCGATTTCGCCTGGAAAGGGTCAATTTCTGGTACGGTTCGCACCAGGCGTTGTATGACATCACGCTGTCCATACCGGCCCGCGCGGTGACGGCGTTCATCGGGCCGAGCGGCTGCGGCAAAAGCACCCTGCTGCGCCTGCTCAACCGGATGAACGATCTGATTGAAGGAACACGACACACGGGACAAGTCCTGCTGGACGGTGAGGACATTTACGCTCCGGGTCAGGACGTGGTGGAGCTGCGGCGGCGCGTCGGAATGGTGTTTCAAAAGTCCAACCCCTTCCCCAAGTCGATCTACGAGAATGTGGCGTTCGGGCCGCGGATGGCGGGCTGGCGATCGGGCCGTGCCCTGGATGAGCTGGTCGAGCGCTGCTTGCGCCAGGCCGCCCTGTGGGAGGAGGTGAAAGATCGCCTCCACACCTCCGCTTGGGCGCTCTCCGGCGGCCAGCAGCAACGGCTGTGCATCGCCCGTGCCCTGGCCACTCAGCCCGAAGTCCTGCTCATGGATGAACCATGCAGCGCCCTGGACCCCAAGAGCACCCAGGCGGTGGAAGAATTGATCCTGCAATTGAAACAGCACTACACCATCGTCATCGTGACCCACAACATGCAGCAAGCGATGCGCGTCGCCGATTTCACCGCCTTCTTCTACGAAGGCCGACTGATCGAAAACGGACCGACAGCGGAGATGTTCGCCCACCCCAAGGAAAAGCGCACCGCCGACTATCTCTCCGGCCGGTTCGGCTGAAATCCCTCCTGGCTCTCCTCCCACGACGGAGCGCCGCCACACCTTCCGTTCCCCGCAGGTTGGGTGGAGACAAGCCCCCCTCTCCTTGCCGCCTTCCCATTCTTTGTTACCCTCCTGTCCTCTTTGTCTGCCTTCCCATCTCCTCGACACTCTCCAGCCGTAGGAGGACGATGAACTGGACCGAGACAATGGTTTGACGAAGGCCTGTCAGTCCAATGGTCTGGCAGTGGGGGGAATTAACTCTTGTGCAAGATGGGGATGGCGCCGCTCCAGGAAGCGGGGGGCTTGCGATTGTGTTGGAGGATGATTTCCATGAGGAGGTCTTTGCCGCGGTCGTCGGGTGGGATGCGATGGAGGAGGCGGTAGGCTTCGTCCCAGTGGCCTGCGAGGAAGGCATCGAGGGCTTGTTCGTAGGTGGTGATGTCGCTGTCGCTCAGGGGGGCCAGCGGACCGGCGGGAAGCAGTTCGGCCACGGTGAGGGGGCGGGTCAGCCCTGCGGGGATGAGGCGGGCCAGCCGGCGGACGCGCAGAAGCGAGCCGCTCTCACTTCCTTGCCGCAGGGCCGTGGCGGTGGCCTCGTCCAGAAGGATGGGAACGCGCAGGAGGCGGGTCAGGTCTTGCAGGCGCGCCGCGAGATTGACCGGCGGGCCGAAAACTGTGACTTTGACTTGCTCCGCCGTGCCGATGCCGCCGGCCACTGCCCGGCCGGAGGCGATCCCGATGCCGGCACAAAAACCGTGCAGGATGTGGCCTTCGTCCTGGCTCTTCGCGGTCAGCTCCCCGTGAATGTCCAGGGCGGCCAAGGCAGCATCACGCATGCGGGCGGGCTGCGGTGTCGGCCAACCCCAGAAGCCGAGAGCCGCATCCCCCAGGAAATCCGCCACGACTCCCCCATGCCGCAGGATCGCCTGGGTCATAATTCCCAGAGCGGCGCTGACCCGTTGCAAGGCTGGCAGTAGGTTTCCCTCCGCGGCTTCCACCGTGCGGGAGAAACCCCGCAGATCGCAGAAAAGCACGGTGACATCCGCCTCACGCGGTTCCAGCGCTTCCCCCGCGGCTCGGCTGCCGAGCAGCTCCAGCACGGCCGGCGAGAAGAAGCGGCGGAACAAACCCTGCCGTTCCTGCAACTGCTGCACCTGCCGCAGCGCCCCGTAGATGTCCGCCACCAGCTCCGCGAACTTGATGTCTTCGTGGAGTTGCTGTTCGTGCCACGGCAAGGGAGTGCCGGCTGCCGTCGCGAAACGCCCCGCCACGTACAACCCTCTTTCTGGCCCGCTCTCCTGGCGCAACGGTGTGCAGAAAGCCCAATCGAAGCTCTCGTGCAGAGTGTAAGCCGCAGCCGAAGCAGCGGGGGCAGACGGAGAGGGAGGCGAAGAGGAGGACGCTGAGCCAGCGGGCGGCCAAAGGTGCAGCACCGTCTGACGCTGTTCGCGCAGGGCCTGGCGGATCAGCCGCCGGCTGGGCAGGAAGCGCCCCTCGCCGCTACGCCGCCGGTCCCAGAAGAGAACGGCCTCCGTGGTAACGATGGCCGCCGCCTCGGCAGAGCGAATCCCGGCCAGGAGCAGGTCCACCAGGCGGGCCAGTCCCTCGCGTTCATCGGCGGCGCTGCGGATGACCTCCGGCAAGCGGCGGAGGACGTCCAGGCGGCGAGGCGCATCCCGAAAGGGAACCGCTTCCAGCTCCTGCACCGTGATGGTGCGGCTCTGGACCGGCAGGGGGTCGGCTGCCTCGCCGGGCTTCTCGGAATCCGCCTCCAGCGTGAAGAGGGTCCGCCCGATGACAAAACTGTCCCCCACCTCCAGTACGGCCTCTTCGACTTCAGCACCGCGGTGAAAAACGGGATTCCTCGCTTGAGGCAACCGGCGGAGACAAACCGCGGACCCTTGCACCTGCAATTCGGCATGGCGGCGCGACAGAAATGGTTCCCACGGCACAGGCCAAGCTCCGCTCGCGCGTCCGAGGATGACGCTGCCTTGCGGCGGGAGGGGACGCCGCCAGTGCTCGGTCGGTTCCGTACCCTGGGCCACCAGTATCAGCATGCCGTGCGATCCTTTATTAGCATAAAGTTCGATCCGTTCGGAACCGCCGCTTCGGGATTTCCGCTGCCCCTTCCCTTCCCTCTCATTCCCGCTGCCGTTTCCCTTCCTTCCATCTGCCGCTGTTTCCTTCTTACCGCCCTCCGTTGTCTTGGGATCGTCAGTCGCCTGCCGGTGTTATCCCAGGGCGCTCTCCCCCTGCGAATGGGGCTATGGAGCCGAGCGGTATCAGGGAATGTTGCCGGCCGAGCCGGTTCATCCGCATCCCGTCGCCTTTCTTTGCTTTGCAGCCCGCCGGTCGGCTTCGCAAGTCCAACATGCGGACCAGGCGAAGCAAGCAGGGGGAACACTCATGGTTTATTATCGGCCCAGGTAGCGGGTTGAGATGTCGAGCGCGGTGTGGCCAGAGGGACCGTAGGGGTGGGCGTGTGGAGGGATTCCGGCCAGGGAGGCGGGGCGAGCCAGCGGCGGAAGAAACGAGCCAAGCGGGAGGAGGGCACCGGCTGGAACAACGCCGTCAACCCCGTGGTCCAGACGACAAACAGGAGCACAAGCAGGCCTAGGGCCGCCGCCGCACCCAAGCCCAGCCGCCATTGCAAGGCCCGCACTGGGGCCAGGACTTCGTCCCGCCGCTGCTGCACCAGCACCACAAAACCGCTATCCAGGGGATGCTCTTCATCCGCGAGGATGGTGACCGGCACCGCCGCCGCCAGCCAGCTTCCCGCGAAAGCCGGATCATCCACCGGATCGGTGTAAGACTCGAACCAGACACCCGCGGAAGGGGAGGCCAGGGCGGGAGCATCCTGCACCGGCTGGGCGACCAGGGCTTCGACCACGTTGTGAGCGTAGTACAGCGGCAGGTTCTCATCCGGCAGGTCGGGAGGCAGGCGGGTCATGTACGGATGGCGGATGATCAGACCGGCGCGCCCTTCCTTCTCGTCCGGCCGGCGGTCGATGAGCACGGAAAAGCGGGGCGTATCCGCCGGGGCTGCGTCTTGCTTGAGGTCGACCGACATCGCCAGCACGCCGATCGGTTCCAGATCATCTGGCATGGCATAGACCGGGACACTGAAGGTGACGGTCCAGGTGCGTGTACTGCGGCGGCGGTACACCAGGGAGCGGTGGGGGGCGGTGATGATGGCCTGCGGCGGGCCGGCTCTGTCCTCGGGAAGATTGTGCCCCAGACCGGTGAAGTAGTCGCGGTAGCCGAAGTAGTGCAAGCGGAAGCGGCTGGAGGGCGATGCGCCGCGAAGGATGCCGTCGGCATCGAGGGCCATCCACAGCGAGGCTTCGGAACCGGCGCGGAAATCCCGATTGTATTTGGCCCGCCGTTCCGTGAGCCACTGCTCCAGCGCCACTTGGGCCTGGGGATTCTCGGCGAAGCGGTCATCGGTGAGCCACTGATGCAGTTGCGGATCGGCGGCCTCAAACTCCAGCAGCCGCCAGCGGTGCTCGATCTCCATCGCCAGTTGATTGGCTTCCGCCGCAGCCGCGAAATGATTGGCCGCCAGGGCACGCTGCACCACTTCCCGTTCCGCGGTGGTGATCGTGGTGTAGAACCCATAGGCGCCCAGGAGGGAAAGGATCAGCAGCAGGCTGGCAAAGGCAGCGGCGGTGATAGCCAGCAACGGGCGGCGCAGGCGTTGCAGTTGCCAGGCGTCCAGGGCGGAGAGCACGGCCTGGGGATTGGGGTAGCGTTGCTCCGGCTGAACCGCCAGGCAGCGCTCCACGATCGCGGCCAGACCCGCATCCACGCCCGGCACCTGGCGGTGACCGCGGGGAGGGGGTGCTGTCAGCAGATGCTGGCGATAGGCGGCCAGGCGCTGGGACAGAGGCAGGGCCTCATGCCACGGACCCTCGCCGACGTAGGGCGGCACGCCGGTGAGCATGCGGTAGAACACTGCCCCCAGCGCATACACGTCCCAGCGGGCATCCGGCACCGCCTCCAGATCGGCCTGTTCCGGGGCCATGTAAAACAGCGTGCCTAAAGCCGGCGAGGCTTCCTGCACCAATCGGGCCTGGCCAAAGTCCGCCAGACGGGGCCGACGCTCGCGGTCCAGCAGAATGTTCGCCGGCTTCAAATCGCAGTGCAGAATCCCCTTGTCATGCGCCTGGATCAACGCCACGGTGATCTCGCGGAAGTAAGCGACCGCCTGGTCCACCGGCAGCGCCCCCTGCGCCTGGAGCAGCTCCTCCAGCGAGCCGTTCTCCATGTACTCCATGACGTAATACGGCGGGTCAGCCTCCCAACCGATCTCGAACAGTTGCACCACGGAACGCTCAGAGAACAGATGCCGAAGTTTGTCCACTTCCCGCGCCAGACTGGTCCAATCCACTCCTCCGCGGTCGGTGAAAAACTTGATGGCCACCTGCCGGCCGGTGTTGCGGCTGATCGCCGTCCAGACCTCGCCATACGCCCCGCGGCCCAGAAAACGCTGCAACGTGTAGCCCGGCACCTGGGGGATGCGCCGCCCCCCGCGCCGGCTCAAAGCCTGAGCCGTAGCGTATTGCTCCCGATCCATGCGCGGGGTGCTGTCCCCTGGCCCGGTTGCGTTGTCCCCACTGTTCGTCATGGATACCGTCCGTCCTGCAAAGCCTGGGCGAGCAAAGTCCTGGAGGGCGAGCGGAGTCCTGGAGGGCGGATGCCTTTGCCTGCATCTTACACCGCTGTGATGCAAAAGCATCTTACACTGCTGTTATCCGAATCGGAGACGGAGGGAGGACAAAACAGCGCTTCCAACGGGGACAAAGTGCTAGTTCCAAAGTGGACCAAGCAGCGGTTCCGACGTGAATAAAACACCGGCTCCGACGTGAACAAACGGTGATTCATGACGGAGATAACGTCGCAATGCCGACAGGGGTGAAGCGGCGGTCCGAAAGGGTCCGAGACAGCGGACCTCGCCATTAGGGATCGTAAGTATCGCCACCAGGGATAAGTAGAGTAGGCCTCGCCACCAGGGATAGTAGGCATCACCATCAGGGATGGTAGGTCTCGCCACGGGGGATAGTGATCCTCGCCCTCAGGGGGGATCGAAGCCGCTCCCGCCCCACGGATGGCAGCGGCAGAGCCGCCACAGACCCTTGAGACTGCCCCGCCACGGACCGTACTTGCGCACTGCGGCGATGAAATACTCGCTGCAACTCGGCTGGAAGCGGCACATGTTGGGAGGCAGTAGCGGCCGGATCAGCCCCTGATAGAGGCGAACCAGACCGATGAGCAGAGCAGCCGCCCCCTGCCGGCAAAGATGGCCGGTCGAGCGCACCGCTGCCGCGAGCCAAGCCAGCCAGGGTTTCACGATCGTTTCTCCGGCGCAAGGGAAGCGGACGCGGGCGAGTTCGAGGCCAAAGGCGCTTCCTGAACCCCAAGGGCTTCCTGAACCCCAAGGGCTTCCTGAACTGGGGGTGGCTCCTGCGCCCCAGGTGCTTCCTGAGTCATCGGGGGTTCCTGAACGGCGGGTGGTTCCTGGGTGGGCGGCGATTTCTGCTGCGCCGGTGGTTTTGGCGGGGAAGGAGACGGGGCAGCCTCCGCGAGCCGGCGGGACAAGCGGCGGGCCAGACGCATCAGCGAACGCCGAATGGCCTCCAGAGAGGGAACCTCCGCAGTGAGACGGGGCAGAACCACGTAGTCGATACCGGCGGGCAGTTCGTGCTGCGACAGGCGAAAGGCTTCCCGGAGCAGCCGCTTGAGGCGATTGCGGCGCACCGCCTTGCCCCACTTGCGGGATACCACGCAGCCCAGGCGCGGGTAAGGCAGTTGGCTCGGATAGCCATAAACGATCAACACCTCGTCAGCAGTGGAGACTTTGTGGGCGAAACAGCGCTCAAACTCCACGGCCCGCTTGAGGCGCAAGTGAGCCGGAAAGGTGTAACGGCGCGGCGGGTTCCCTCTCCCTGACACCGCTTCACCTGCTCCTCCACCCTCCGGTGCGACACTGGGTGGGAGCGGCTGTCCCCCCTTCATCGGTCCCTTCTCCTCCGGCTGTTGGATCGGCCCCGCCTCCTCCGCTCGTGGCGGTCCGGCAGTCGTCAGCGCACGCGGTTCGATCGGCAGCGGCGGAGTCGGATCGGGAGGTCGTTCGCCGCCTTCCCCCGACTTCCGAGAGCCATCCGGAAGCATGGAGTGCGAGAGCATAGCGGTTGCAGGAAGAGCAGCCTCGCCGGAGCGGAATTAGGCCGAGGCCCAAGGTACATTGGCCCGCGGATTGTAGGGGTTGCGTCGGGCGAACTCGGCGATCAACTCCCGGCTGTGGGCATCGACTTCCCCCGGCGGCACCATAACTTTGAACACCAGGTACAAATCCCCGCCCTGAATGCCTTTGCCGCGGATGCGGGCGCGCTTGCCGCTGGACGTGCCGGGTTGCACTTTCACTTCCAGCCGCTCCCCGGTGAGCGTGGGAACCTCGACGCTTCCGCCCAGGATGGCCTCGGCAATGCTGATGGGCACATCCAGAAGCAGATCGTTCCCTTCCCGGCGGAAATAGGGGTGGGGTTCGATATGCACCTTGAGCAGCACGTCCGTACTGCCGGTGGCCTCCGCCGGCACGCGCAACTTCTTTCCCTCTTCGATCCCTGGTGGAACTTTGACATCGATCTGCCGCCCGCCCACCTGGATGGAAACCGTGCCCCCCAGCGCGGCGGTTAGGAAGGGGATGGAGACCTCCGTCTCGACTGGTTCCACAGTCGGAGTGGCGCGCACCCGCGTCCGGCTTCCGGTGCGCCTCCGGGGACCACCGAACAGGTCCTCCAGGTTGCTGAAGCCGCCGAAGCCGCCAAAGCCACCGAAGCCGCCCATGAAGCGGCGGAACAACTCCTCCGCCATTTCTGGATCAACATGGACCTGTTCCGCGTTGCCAAACCCGCCGCCGAATCCCCCCGGCGGCGGACCGGCGAACCCGTACCGATCGTAGGCCGCCCGCTTCTGCGGATCGTTCAGAATCTCATACGCCTCCTGCACCTCCTTATAGGCATTCTCCGCCTGCTTATCCCCCGGATTGCGGTCCGGGTGATATTTCTTGGACAGTTTCCGGTACGCCTTCTGAATCTCCTCGGCAGTAGCATTGCGCGACACGCCGAGCACTTCATACGGATCACGCGGCATAGTGGTTTCCCATTCCGTTGGTCTCTATCCTCTTGGTTTCCAAGCCTGCCGGGTTGGAATCTTCTCGATCGCTTCCCTGGTGGTCCCTGTCGGGCTTCTGCTTCCGCCCTGGTGAGGCGGTCGGGCTTCCGCTTTCGCCATACCCCTGGACTTCCCCGTCGGGAAGCACATTTGCCGAATCTACTGCCATTTTACGGCTTGCGGCCCTTCTCAACCGCTGCCCCAGGGGGGAAATGGCTCTCCCCCACTTCGTGCGACGGGCTGCTCCGTTTGTATGGGCGGCTTTGTCTTTGCTGGCTCGGCTCCCCGTTTCCTCCAATCCTTCCCCGCAGCCCCTGCCTTCTCCTGTCCTTTCCGGCAAGCTGCCTCTCTGGTAAGCTGCCTCGCCGCTTCGATGAGTCAGAGAGGAATCGGGAGAGGAGGGATTCACCGCGGTCCGTGTTTCTGCTGCCTCCGTGATCGTTTGGGAACTTTTCTGCTGCCGCCACGATCGCTTGGGCACACTTCCGCCGTCTGGGCAATCGTTGGGGAACATGAACATATCGGGGGAAACTGAACCAGGACAACCTCTTCAGCCGTCGCCGTAGGGGAAGGAACCGCAAAGGGAACATATCGTTTAGAAACAAGCATATGGGAAGGAACTGGAGGATAGTCTCTTCAGCCGTCGCCGTAGGGGAAGGAACCGCAAAGGGAACATATCGTTTAGAAACAAGCATATGGGAAGGAACTGGAGGATAGTCTCTTCAGCCGTCGCCGTAGGGGAAGGAACCGCAAAGGAAAAAGTCTCCGCCAAGGGAGGGAAGCAGGGATTAGGCGCCCACCTCTTCGGCTTCGGGGAGCGTTTCGGTCTCGGCGGTGGCGATGCGGCCGGCAGTCTCGGTGATGGAGACGCTGCTGACGGCGAACTGGCGGAGTTTTTCCGTGGCGGTGGCAATGGGGACGGCGAGGAAGCGTTCCAGGCGGCGGGGCGGTGCTGAAGCCGGGGTTGTGGGAGCAGCTAGGGACAACTCGGCTGCGGAGTCTGCATCTGCGAGGGTTTCCCGGATTTCCACCAGGCCGAGGCGGCGGAGCTTGGCCAGAGCGTCGTCGATTTCAAAGTCGATCTTCATGTTGAGGCGCCGTTCCAGGTCCAGTTCGACGTAGTCATCCAATTCGGCAGCGGACCAGCCGGGGGCGCGGGCATAACGCCAGAGGTAGAAGTAGGACAGGAGGATTTCCCGCAATTCCTGTTCCTCGGCTTCGTCCATCATGCGGTGGAACACGCCGGCGTTGTTGTCCAGGTTCTGATAGTAAAGGCTCTGGTGAAGCTGGAGCATGTAGGTTTGCCGGGTGGTCTGGAAGCTGGCGTAGGTCTTGTAGCCGTAGCCGAGGATCAGGGCCAGGGGGGTGTAGAGGGTCAGCAAGCCGAGTAGGCCCGTGCCGCCGGCGAGGGTGAAGCCGGTCAGCGGGACGGCGCTGAGCTTCCAGCCGACGTAGCCGATGGAACCCGCCGCGGAACCGCCGAGTTTGCAGCGGTCCGTCCAGGGCATTTTGATCCGTGTGCCGGGGAGGAGCATCTCGATGTCCATCTGGGGGATGTCTTTGAAGAGTTTGAGGAAGACGCTTTCGGTGTCGGCATAAGAGCCGAGGCGGCGGTGGGGCCGCTGTTTGAGGACAATGACGACCCGCTGGAAGATGGGCACGGACACCGTTTCCCGGCGGAAGAGGCGATACCAGCGGCGGCGGACCCGCTTACCGATCCCTTTCCCTCGGATGAACACCTCCAGGGTCTCAAAGCAATTCCACTCCACATCCATATCCACGCCCCAGTCGCTGGCCCCTTGCATGATCTGTTCCAGCTCCGGGCGGGTCAGGCGGATGTAATTGGCCCGCTCCATCAGGTGGATGATGTCCGCCATCAAGGACTGGCAGGCCTGGGCGCGTTCCTGGGCAGTAAGCTGGCGCAAGGGACGGGTATCGGCATCGGGGTCGAAAGGGGCATAGGCGTTTTTGAGGCGCTGCAAGTGGGCATGGCACTGGGCGTGGACGCAGGCCGCCGCGGCATCAGCGAAGGCGCGGAATTGCTCGCGTTCCTCCGCCGTCAGTGGATTGACACCTCCCGGACCGCTGTCCGTACAGAGCAGATCGAGCAGGTCGGGGACCCGCAGGGGGATGAAATGTTCGCGGTCGGCATATTCGGCCATGATACGTCCTCCGTGGGGTGTTTTCCTCGTTCGGTTTGGGAGGCGGTATTGGTCCGACGGTATTTGTCCTCAGGGGGCCGGGTGTGTTCGGGGAACGGAGGGCGGGGCGCGCGTCGGAGGTTCTCCACCAGCAGCAGGGATTCGCGGTTCTCCTCGGTTCAATGGGGGACGAAACTCAGGGGGTGCGGACGGAGTCGCCGCGCAGATGCTCGGTCATGGCCTGGAACATGGGCAGCAGATAGGCGGCGGCTCCGACATGGGTGGCTTCGAGCCAGAGGATGCGGGGCTTGCCGGTGGCTTCCCAGAGTTGCCGTCCGGCTCGTGGTGGCACGATGTCATCGCGAGCCGCGCAGATCAGCAGCAGGTTTTTGCGTCGTAATTGGGGAGCGTAAGTGAGCGGGTCCATTGGGGCGATCAGGGCGCGGAGAGCGGCCTTGCCTCCCGCGGCTTCGATCAAGGGCAGATAGCGCTGCGCCAGGGGATGATCCGCGTAGGCATCGACCAGTCCGCCGCCGCCCAGCAGGAGGCAGACGTGTTGCAGCCGCGGTTCGTTGGCGGCCGCGATCGCCCCGATGAGGCTGCCCAGGCTCGTCCCGGCCAGACCGAGCCGCTGGGAATCAAACACCGGTTGGCTGGCTAGCCAGGCGGTCGCACAGCGGATGTCCAACACCGTCTGCCGGACGCCGCTGAGTGTGCGGGGAAGGTCGGTGGAGATCAGGCGGATGGAGCTTCCCGGCGGGCGGCGCGGCCCGTAGTACGCCATGTGCACCACCAGACCCGCCACCCCATGCTGCGCTAGCCACAAAGCCTTGGCCCGCGATACCAGCGCATTCCCCTGCATGATGTCCAAAACGATGGCCGCTGGAAACGGACCCGCGCCAGGTGGCAGGAACAACTCCGCATGCACCGTGTTGTTCTCCACCACGTCCGTGGTCACCGGCGAGGGAAAGGTCAGATCGTAAATCCGCACGCCGCAGCAGATCAACTCCTGCCGCAACCGCAAGGTATAGCGAAAGGTGTAGGGCTTGGGAAAGCGGAACAATTCAGCGACACCGGCCGCCTCGTCGTTGCGAGAATCCACCGTGATCTGCCCGCTGGGCTGAGCTTCCAGGCGGTGCGCTGCCGAGAGGGAGCGTGGCGCTTCCATATCATCTGCGGCCTGCGCCTGACCCGGACGGCCCCACCCTCCGGCCATCACCCCGGCCAGCCCACCCAAGGCTACCATGACCAGCCGCCACACCTTCGCCTGACCCGGCTGTGCGTTCCACGATCGGCTCGTCTGCATACTCTCGGCCTCCCCTACGGCTTGGTCCCCCCCTACGGAGGGATTCGCTCGGAGCGGCATCGTATTGTCCCGCTTCAGGGACTCGGAGCACGGACACTCCCGAAACCGCCCCGCACCTTCCCGACAATTACCGATCATACCGCAGGGGCCGCCGCGCCCTCAAGGGTCGTAGTTTCTGTTTTCATCAGATGGGAATTGGACCAAAGCAAGCACAGCGAAGGCCGGCTTCCATCGGTAACTCCAACGTTGAATATATTGGCAGGCTGAGCCTCAGCGTTGAACATGCTAGCCGATCGGGCTTTAGTGTCGAACTGGCAATCGAAAGAGGCGGCCGTCAGCGTCGAATACGCTGGTAGGTTGGAAGAGGCGGCTGGTTGTAATTCGGATAGCGTGTGGAGGGAAACAGGGTGGGAGCCGGGAGGGGACTCGGCCCGGCCTGGGTATGCGGCACCACAATTTTCTTGCCGAAGAGGTTGTTGATCGTCTTGACGTAGCCGTTGTTTTCGACGGCCTGGGCGGTGGTCGCCCCCAGGAGCTGGATGGTCTTCTCCGCCAGCGAAGCCGAAGCCTGGGTAGGCCGAACCAATAGCCGGTTCACATCGATGGGCTTGTACACAATGTCCTGGGCCTGCACTTGCGGCAGACTCTGAGCCAGGCCGAGGCACAGGGCCAGGGCCAATCCTCCGCGGACGAACCAGGGCGAAATGGGAATGGAGCGCGGCATCGCCTGTTTTCCCCCATAAGAGTGACCGGGCTGAGAGGGAAGACGCCGGGAACCCCCGCTGAGCCTCGGCGTTGAGTGCCCGCAATGTGGGGCGTGCGGCTTATAACCTTTGCGGCGGACGTGTCAAGAGGAAATGGTCGAACATCCCATGCTCTGCGGCATAGCACCCGCCGGGGGGATCGGTTGAGGGGACCGCCTGGGCCGTCGGGCCGATTCGCCCACCGAGATGGCGAACACATTCGAGCGCCGGTAAGATCGGGAAAAGGGATACAATGTCCGAAGGAAGTTGGATCGCACGGGGAGGCGGTTTTGATGCGGGAGCGTCCAGTACCGGAACCGCTCAAGGTGGAGCCGTGGTGGCAGCGCTTCGGCTTCGAGGTCAAGGCTTTGCTCCGCCAGATCGCCCAATCCCCCTTCGACCCTCTGCCGCGCCTGATTCTCGCGGACGCTCTGGAGGAAGCCGGCGCGCCGACGCGGGCCGAGTTCATCCGCCTCCAGGTCCAACACTTGCGGGACCAGTTACTTTCCTGGGAAGACGACAGCTTTCTCACACGGCGCGAACGGCAACTGCTCGCACGGCATCGGGCCGAGTGGCTCCAGGGACTGCCGAAAGGCTTGAAGTGGCAATTCTGGGGCGGCCTGGCCGAAGGGGTGGAGATCGAGCAAGCCGAAGAGCTGGAGCGCGCCAAGCGGCATCTCGATGTGCGGCGGGTGCTCTGGCGGGTCAACTCGCGCGAGCATCTGCTGACGCATCTGGCCCTGCTCTCCGGGGTGGCCGCTCTCCACTTGTCCGGACGGCGGATCGAAGCGGCGGGGGTAGCCCTGTTGGTCCACTCTCCCTATGTCCAGGACCTGGCGGTGCTGAACCTTTGGGACAATCGGATCAACGTGTCCGGGGCTGCCACGTTGGCCAACTCGCCCTATCTGCAAAACCTCTCGGCCCTCCATCTCGGCAATAACGACCTGGGCAATTACGGCGTGCAAGCCCTGGCTGAATCCCCTTATCTTGGGAAGCTGAAGGTGCTGAATCTCCATTCCAACCGGATCGGTCCGGCGGGTGCCTTGGCCTTGGCTCAATCGTCTCAGTTCCCGCAACTGGCCACTCTGATTGTGAGCCGCAATCCGCTCGGCGACGCCGGAGCAGAGGCGTTGGCCCAGTCGGCGAACTGGCAGAACCTCTCGGTCCTGAACCTGGGGTACGCCGGGATTGGACCCGCCGGGGCAGCCGCCTTGGCCCAATCGGCCCTCCTCCAAAACCTGACCACCCTCAACCTGCAAGGCAATGCGATCGGCGATGAGGGAGCAGCGGCCCTCGCCGCCTCGCCCCACCTCCAAAAACTCACAACCCTGGAACTGGGAGGAAACGCGATCGGCGATGAGGGAGCAGCGGCCCTCGCCGCCTCGCCCTACCTCCAAAAACTCACAACCCTGATCTTGTGGAACAACCGGCTCAGCACAGAAGGAGCGAAATCGCTGGCTCAGTCCCCTTTCCTCCAGAATCTCGCCACCCTCAAACTTCAGGGCAATCTGATCGGCGAGGAGGGCTGGGACGCCTTAGAGAAGTCGCCGCATTTGCGCCGCTGCCGCTCGGATTTCCGCCTTCAGAGGAAAAGGACCTTCAGTACGGGCGATCCGAGTTGACACGCGCCGCCGGTCTCTTGATCGATCTGGATCAATAGGGGAACTTCATTCCATCTCTGGAGCAACGCGCAGCGCCGGTTTCTGGGAGGACACATCACTCCCCTCCCCTCACCATTTATCTTCCGGCAGGTCGTAGAAGAGGCCGAGGTAGGAGTGGTAGCGCCGGGGACTGATGCGATTGCGAGCGACGGCCTGCTGGATGGCGCAGCCGGTCTCGTGGGTGTGGGTGCAATCGGCGAAGGCACACAGGGGCACAAACGGCCGGAACTCCAGGAACAGCCCTTCCACTTCTTCTCGCTGGATCTTCCAGAGCTGGAGCTGGCGCACGCCGGGAGTATCGACCACCCATCCCCCGTCGGGCAAGGGGAGAAGCTGAGCGTAGGTCGTGGTGTGGCGCCCTTTCTCGGTAGCGGCACTGACCGCGCGCGTCGGCAGATGCAAATCCGGCAGGAGAGCATTAAGCAGGGAAGATTTGCCTACCCCGGATTGCCCCGCGAAGACGGTGACCCGCTGGTGCAGATACTGCCGCAGGTGCTCCAGGCCATAGCCGGTGGTAGCGCTGGTGAGCAGCACGGGAATGCCCAACTGGGCGTAGTAGCCGATGAGGGGCTGATAGACGGACGGCTCAGGCACCAGGTCCACCTTGTTGAGGAGGATGAGGGGCTGAAGCTGGCCGAGGGCGGCCGCCGCCAGATAGCGGTCGATCAGGTGGGGTTTGAGTTCCGGCTGCATCAGGGAGAGTACGATAGCCGCCTGATCGACATTGGCCGCGACGACATGTTCCCGTCCCCGGCTGGCCCGGGTGAGCAAGCCGTGGCGCGGTTCCACGCGTTCGATGAGTCCTTCACGCGGGGCGTTGGGATCGCCGCCACTGGCCGGGGCGGGCCGGAGCCAAACCACGTCGCCGCAGGTGACGACGTGGCGCTCCTCCGTCGCCAGACTTTTGAGCAAGCGGCGGACGGCACAGCGGTAGGTGCGGCCATCCTCCCCCGCGACGATCGACAGCAAGCCGTGGACCCGCAACACTCGACCCCGGATGCACTGCTGCGAATCGACCGCCGGCAAGGCAGCCGCCTCTCCCTCGCCCGTCCCTTCCGTAACCACCGTGCGCCGCCGCGACAATTCCCCCTTGGCGCGGACCCGCTCGCTGGTGGGAATGTCGTCCGCCTCCTCCCCGCTGGCGAACTCCCGCGTCAGGTCTTTCTCCCGCCGCCGCCGGGACAGATTCTTGCGCAGCTCCACGCGAATTTTCTTCTTCGGCGGTTCCCGCTCGGACTCAGCATCAGAGGATCGGCTCATACCGATCATCATACGCCCTTCTCCGCCCGCCGAGCACCCGATTTGCACACCTTCCACCAAAATATTCTGAAGCACATCCCTCTTGCTTCTTCTGCCTTCCCCGCAAGCCCACCCTTGACGGAACCGTCTCACTTCCTCACACTGGGAACAAGATCACCCCACCTAAGGAGAGGAACGGGAATAATTCAAGGGGGAATCCCAAACTCCCCATGCCAGAAACGGGAACACCCCCTCTGGGAAAGCAGGACGCTCCCCCACTGGTGCCGACTCGACCCTCTCAAGCTCAAGGAGATTCCCCATGATCCGAACCCTTGTCGGGAAACCCACTGCATGGCCTGCCTTCGTCCTGGCGGCAAGTCTGGGGCTGGGCGCGAACACGGCCTGGGCCGCCGAGGTGCAAGCGGAAGTCCTGCCGGGAGCGATCGTGTTCAAGGTCGGGCAGGAGGTGGTCGCGCGGTATGTGACGGACAAGCAGTATGCCAAGCCTTTCCTTTATCCGTTGCGGGCGCCATGCGGGGCGCCGGTCACGCGCGGCTGGCCGGTGGAAAAGGGGCTGCCCGGAGAAGTCACCACCGACCACGTCCACCAGAAATCAGTCTGGTTCTGCCACGGCGATGTCATCCCCGAAGGGATTCCGCTCAAAATCCTGACCACGGAGCGCGGCGGGCGGGGAGTGGACTTCTGGAGCGAAGCGCGGGACAAGGACGGCACTCCCCGGCACGGGCGGATCGTCTGCGTCCAGGTCGGCAAACCGCAGGTGGTACGCCCCGGCCACATCCGCGTGGAAACGCTCAACGAATGGCTAACCCCGGAGGGGACCCGCATCCTGGACGAAGTCCGCGTGATCCACTTCCTCGACTGCCCGCACGGTCGGCTGTTCGTCTTCGACATCACCTTGCAGGCCAAGGTCTGCCCCATCACCTTCGGGGATACGAAGGAAGGCTCGTTTGGCATCCGGGTGCACGACGCCCTGCGGCCCAGCGTCGCCGGCGGAGGCACCATCACCACGGCCGAGGGGAAGACTATCACGCCTCCGGCCAAGGATAACCTGCCCATCTGGGGCCATCCCGCCGCTTGGATCGACTATTCCGGCAAAGTCGGGGACAAGGCGGTAGGGGTGGCTGTCTTCGATCATCCGTCCAACCCCCCGGCGAGCTGGCATGTGCGCGCCTACGGTTTGAACGCCGCCAACCCCTTCGGGCGCCAGCGCAGCGGTTTTCCCTCCCAGAAGGGGAAAACGGAGCTGCTCCACCTGGCCAAAGGCGTGGAGCTGAAACTGCGCTACGGTGTGTATGCGCACGACGGGGACGCCGCCGCCGCCCAGGTAGCCCAGGTGTACGAACTGTTCCGCAAGCTGTAAGACAAACACGCCAGCGCGGCGCAAGCGGGCCGAGGCCGTTGGCCTCGCGGACAGGGTTCGGTCCGACTGCCCCCCTGCGCTGCCAGCGTCCGGTCCGACCGGCACGGCTGGCATGCCCGCGAGCTGACTGGTTCTGCCGCATCCTCCGCCTGCTCGGCCAAGGCAAGGCTGCTTGGCCAAGGGAAGGGTAGGTTAGGGTGCCGCGGCCCGGAGCAACAGGAACGTTTTTTCGAGCCGAAGCCAACATGAATCTTTTGGAGCGCATCCGAGAATGGGTCCGGCCGGCGCTCGCCGCGCTGGTTTCGGAAACCGCGGTGATCGAGGAGCTGCTGGGCACGATTCGTACTGCCGGCAGGCCGGAACATGGGGATTACCAGATCAACGCCGCTCTCCCTTTGGCCAAGCGCCTGGGCCGGCCCCCCCGTCAGATCGCCGAGGAATTGCTCCGGCACCTGCCCCCCGCGGAGGCTTGGGAAACCCCGGAAATCGCCGGACCGGGCTTCATCAATCTGCGCTACCGCAATAGTTTCCTGGCCGAAACCTTGACAGCGGTGGCTGCGGATGAGCGGCTGGGCGTCGCACCGGTCCGCCCTCCCCGCCGTTACGTCATCGACTACAGCAGCCCCAATGTCGCCAAGCCGCTGCACGTCGGCCATCTCCGCAGCACCATCCTGGGAGACGCTCTGACCCGCCTGTTGCGCTTCCTGGGGCATACCGTCATCACCGATAACCACCTGGGCGACTGGGGCACGCAATTCGGCATTCTCATCTACGGCTACAAGCATTTCGTTGACCCCCAGGCTTATGCGGCGGACCCGGTCCGGGAGCTGGCCCGCTTGTATGTCCATGTGCGCAGCCTGTTCCGCAAAAAAGGGGACGACGACGAGGACGAAGACGGCGGCGATGACCCCATCCGCCAGGCCTGCCGGCTCGAAACCGCCCGCCTCCACGCCGGCGATCCCGAAAACCTCGCCCTCTGGCGGCAATTCCTTCCCCACTGCCTGGAGATGATCGAGCGCATCTACCGCCGCCTCGGCATTCTCCCCTTCGACTACCAGTTAGGGGAAAGTTTCTACCATCCGTTTCTGCCGGCGATCGTGGAGGAAATGCTCGCACGGGGTCTGGCCGAAGAAAGCGAAGGGGCGGTGGTCATTCCCAATCCTGCCGGGCGGATTCCGCGCACCCCGGAGGAGTGGCAGCGGGACGACCCGCCGGGCATCCTCCGCAAGCGGGACGGCGCCTTCACCTACCTGGCCACCGACTTGGCCACCATCCGCTACCGCGTCGAGCATTTCCAGCCGGACGCCATTCTGTACGTGGTGGACGCCCGCCAGGCGCTGCACTTCCGCACCTTGTTCGCCCAGGCCCGCCGCTGGGGCTACAACCAGGTCGAACTGCACCACATCAGCTTTGGCACGATCCTGGGAGAAGACCGCCGCCCCTTCGCTTCCCGCACGGGAGGAGCGCCGGAACTCGAAGAGCTGATCGAACAAGCTGTCCGCTTGGGACGGCACAAATACGAGCAGTCCCGTCAGGAACGGCTCGCCCAAGGCCACAAACTCCCGGACTTGAGCGACGCGGAGATCGCGGCCATCGCCGAAGCCGTGGGCATTGGCGCGATCAAATACGCCGATCTCAGCCAGAATCGCACAAGCGACTACGTCTTTAGTTACGACAAAATGCTCGCCACCGACGGAAACACTGCCACCTACATGCAATATGCCTACGCCCGCTGCCGTAGTATCTTCCGCGAAGGAAACGTGGCCGAGGAGCGCTTCCGCACCCAACCCCCACCGATCCAGATCACTCACCCCAGCGAGCGGGCTTTGGCCCTGCAACTGCTCCGCTTCCCGGAAGCCTTACAGGCCGCCGCCAGCGAATACCTCCCCCACTACCTCACCAATTACCTGTGGGAGCTGGCAAAGACCTTCAGCGGCTTCTTCGAGCATTGCCCGGTGCTCAAAGCCGAGCCGGCTTCCCTGCGGGACAGCCGCCTGCTCTTGGTGGACCTGACGGCCCGCATCCTGCGCCAAACCCTGGAGCTGCTCGGCATCCGCACCGTGGAACGGATGTGATGGCAGCGGGTCGCTATCGGCGTAGCCCCCGCCTACCCCACCTCGGAATATCCCGTCTCAGGGTCGGGCATAGCGTTCGGCGCGTGCGGCGAGCTGATCGGCCAGAGGGGCACGACCCGGCATGGCGGCATGGAAGGCGGCGTACTGCCCGCGGTAGGTCCGCCAGGCCCGTGCAGCGATACCCCAGGCTTCCCGCGCGTCCTCCCGCAAGCGGGGAGCATCCGCCGCCGAAGCATGTTCGTAGCGCAGTTGCACCCGCTCCGCCTGTTCATGCTGGCAGAGGGCGAGTAGGAAGGTGGCCTCGGCCTGGCCCACTTCGCACACCGCCTGGTCCAGGAGCACCGCCGCCGCCTCGCTCCGCCAGTGCTGCTCGATCCGCGCCAAAGCGTCCGGATCGCGCCCGATCTTCTCGTAGAGTTCCACCGCCTGCTGAATCCACTCGCGGCGGAGCCGATCGACATTCGGTGTGTTGCGGATGCGGGACAATCCCCGGCCAAACTCATCCTGCAAGCTGACCAGCAACCGGGCTGCATCCTGGAACTGACCCCGCTGAATGCGCTCGCGCGGCGTCGGCGGCTCCAGAAACCGCACGGCATACTGCGTCCGGGCCACCTGGGCGATCCGCTCCCCCACATCCCGCATCAAGGCGGCGTTCTCCCGTAACTCCGCGGGCACCACTTGCCCCGGCGGCGGAAGCTGCGACAGATAGTACAGGTCGAACACCCGGCTGCCGACCGGCGATGAATCGCTGCCCCCATGATCGGGCGGCAGGAAGGTGCGGCTGGTCCGCCCGTAGGCGAAGCGATCCTCCAGTGGATTCCAGAAGCGGGGCTGCCACTCCCCCCAGCGTTTCTGCCACGCTCCCGGATCGATCGCCAGCTGCACCTGCAACGCTTCACCGAGTTTGTCCTGCAACAGGCGCATGCGAGGTGAGAGAGCGGAAACCGGCACGGCCAGATACAGGACGGCGCTCCGCACCGCCTCCACTGTCAGGCCGGAGACATGCTCGCGAGCGGCGAACCAGTCCGCATACGCTGAAGGATTGGCCCGCAGGCTGCGCCACATCGCCGGGAACGGCACCCCGCGCCACGGATCGAACAGCAGCACGTCCTGATCCAGGCGCACGCCCACGGCCCAGAACGGCCCCCGCGGCGCACCCGTGAGTACTTGATCCCCCGCCAAGGCCACATGGCCGGCGTGATGGGCGACGGCCTCCGGCGGACCCACCAAGCAGCCTTCCAAACCCATTTGCTGCACCACGGCCAGAAAGACATACATCCGCTCCAGGCCAGAACCCGTACCGCGGCGCAACACCGCTGTGGGCGGCAAAGCCGTGGCCATTAGACCCCGTTCGGTCGGCACCACCCACGGCTGAAGCCACACATGCCGGCACACCCAGGCGAACGCCCGCTCCGCTTTCTCCCGATCCGTCATTTCCGGGAGCACCACCTGGCGCGCCACATCCCGCAGGTAGAGGCAGTCCGCCAGATAAACGCCATCTTGCGGGGTGAATTGCAGGGAGCGTAGCTCCTCGCGATCGCCGGTATCTAGAGGCACCAGCCGCTGCAATCCCTCCAGGGCTTCGGCGGACAGTGCCGGAGGGCGCAGGGCTTCATCCGCTCCCAGTTCCTGATTGAGTGTCTGCATCAGGGCGCGGCAGGCGGTGGCGCTGGTCTCCTTGCGCAGTTGCCGCAGGGCGTTGTCCCACGGGTCTGTCCGCTCAGCAGTTCCAGTCCCCTCTTGAGGGGCCACCAGACGCGGGGGCCGACTGCAACCCGCTGCCACTGTCCCCAACACGAGGGCCATCACCAGACTAAGCCGGACGAGAAAACGAGTCCGAATCACGCATTGGGAGCGTTTCGAGCATTCAGGGGCTGGTAAGCGATCGGGTTCACTCACGATTTCTATCCTGGAGAGAACTCTCAAGCACCACCTGGCGCAGTCGCAGGCAGACACGGATCACCTCCGGCAGTTGGTCGAGCGGGAGCATATTGGGGCCATCGGAGGGGGCCTGATCGGGGTCCGGGTGGGTTTCCAGGAACAGGCCATCGCACCCGGCAGCCACAGCGGCACGGGCCAAAAGCGGCACCATTGAGCGATCCCCTCCGCTGCGATCGCCCAGCGCCCCTGGTTTCTGTACGCTGTGCGTGGCATCAAAGATCACCGGCGCGCCGCACTGTTGCATCCAAGCAATGCCGCGCATGTCGTTGACCAGCCAGCCGTAGCCGAAGGTCGTCCCCCGCTCCGTCAGCAGCACCCGCTCATTGCCCACATCCGCCAGTTTGGCGATCACCTGCCGCATCTCCCAGGGTGCCATGAATTGGCCCTTCTTCACGTTCACCACCCGCCCGGTGCGCCCGCAGGCTTCCAAGAGGTCGGTCTGCCGGGCCAAAAACGCCGGCACTTGCAGCACGTCGCACACCTCCGCCGCTGCCGCCGCTTGATACGGCTCGTGCACGTCCGTGGTCACTGGCAAGCCCGTCGCCGCCCGCACCGCTGCTAGCGCCGCCAGACCCGCCTCCAACCCTACACCCCGGAACGACCGCCCCGACGAACGATTCGCCTTGTCAAACGACGCCTTGAACACCAACGGCAGGCCCAACTCATCCGCCAGACGCCGCAAACGCTCCGCCACCATCAGCACATGGTCCCGGCTCTCGATGACGCACGGACCGCAAATCCACAGCAGCGGTTGATCTGCTCCGACCGTGTACGGCCCCACCCGGACTGGCCGATACCCTCCGGCTTCGCTCCGCTCTGCCATAGCTGCGCCTCCTTGCTCGCCCCCAGTCGCCGCGGGCTGGTCTTCCACCCTCCCGCCATCCCCGCATCTCCTGCCGCCGGTGCCGCTTTCGTCCTGATTCCAGGCAGCACCCTTGGCCTTTTGAGGGAGGGCATCTTCCATATCGTTGTAACCCCCCGCGCACAAGATGGCCAAAACGACCGCTCTCCTTCCTCTCCTCACCATTCAGGGCACACTCCTGGCTTTACCTTCTCAGGGCACACACACCTGGCTTTACCTTCCCGCGCAACTTCTGGTTTTCTATCCTCGTTTTCCCCTGGAATCCCAAAGCAACCGCATTCAGGACGGGGTAAGGAAGCGAACCCAGAGAGACGGCCCCCCTCGCCGCCGGCGGCTCACTGTCCCCTGCCGACCGGCTAAGGAGTCTGGAGGGGAGGGAATTGGGCTTGTAATTTTTACCGCCTGCATGGCAAAAAGTGCTCTTACTTTGGGAGATGTGACCTGGTAAAGTGCCGCCCGTCCTGGGACGGGATGCGTTCCCGCAGAGCAGAACCGGCGGGGCGCAACAGGGAGGGGGTGCCGGTGGCTCGTCCCCGCCGCTTACGCAGCAAGTTGTTGCTCGGTCTGGGCCTGATGGTCGGCAGTGTGGGGCTGCTCCTGGGCGGCACCCTCTACGGCATTCGGGCCTATTACACCACCGTCCGGGTCACCGAACGGAAGATGTATGAGCTACAACTGGCAAACATTCTCATCGAAACGCTCAAAGGGGCGGATGCGGCGGAACCCACGGTAGAAGCCCTGCAAGCGGTGGAGGCCCATCTGAGCATTTTCCGGGAGGAACAGGAGCGCTCCGTCAGCGCCGGCCTAGACCCTGACGCGGGAGACCAGGAGCGCGGCCTGCTGGACCAACTGGCGCGCGATGTGCAACAACTGCAATGGCTGCTGCACGAGTTGAAAAGCTCGCCCCGGCTGCTCCCGGACGGGCGAAGCGAACCGCTCGGCCAGCATCCCCCACTGCGCACCCTCTTCGATCGCGCCCGCCGCAGCGCGGAACATCTTCGCTTGGCGATCATTCACGACATCGAAAGCAGCACGCGGCAGGCCAATCGGACCATCCGCCAAAGCCAGTGGGTTGTCGCCCTGGCGGCGACCTGGGCGGTGGTCCTGGTCCTGACTCTGCTCTATTACTTCCGCGTGTGGATGTTCGCACCCATCCGGCAATTGCAAGCGGGCGTCCAGCGCGTCCATGCCGGCGACTTCTCCCAGCCGATCTGCTTGCATTCCGGGGATGAATTGCAGGAACTGGCCGACGAATTCAACGCCATGACTGCCCGCCTGGCCGCCGTCTATGCGGACCTGGCCCGCCAGGTCGATGAACGGAGCCGGCAACTGGTCCGCAGCGAACGGATGGTCTCCGTCGGTTTTCTCGCCGCCGGCGTCGCCCACGAGATCAACAATCCCCTGGCCAGCATCCTCTTTTGTGCCGAAGCCCTGGAGCGCCGCCTCAAGGACCTGATCCCGGCGGACATTAGCTCCTCTCCTCTGCCCGCCTCCGCCTCTCCCCTGCCGCCCCCTGCCGCGGAGGACCGCGAGGTCATCATCCGCTACCTGAGCATGATCCAGCAGGAAGCCCTCCGCTGCAAGGAGATCACCCAGAAACTGCTGGACTTCAGCCGCAGCGGCGAACGCCAGCGGGAACCGACCGACTTGGCCGGCCTGATCCGCGGCGTGCTGGAAATGGTCCGCCACCTGCCCCATTGCCGCGGCAAGCAGATCGTCTTTGAACCGAGCGAATATGTCGTCGCCCCGGTCCACGCCCAGGACCTCAAAAGCGTTGTGCTCAACCTGGTAGTCAATGCCCTGGAAAGCATGGACGAAGGCGGACGCCTGACCATCACCCTGGCGGCGCGCGGCGACTGGGCCGAGATGACCTTCAGCGACACCGGCTGCGGCATGACGCCAGAGGTCCTTGCCAACCTCTTCGAGCCGTTCTTCACCAAAAGCCGCACCGGCAAAGGGACTGGCTTGGGACTGTTCATCAGCCATCAGATCATCGATCAGCACGGCGGCACCATCACCGCCAGCAGCCCCGGTCCGGGACGGGGCAGTACGTTCACGGTTCGCTTACCTTTGCGCCCTGTGACAGCAGGGTCGGAAACACCGGCGGCTAGCCGCACTCCCACTCTGCCGGCTGTCCGCCTTGCCTCGGCTGCCTAAACCCACGGGAGGACTTATGCCTAACACGCCGCCTGGATCACTTTCTCCACTCCACGCTGCCGCCGAAGCGATTCCCCTTTGGTCAAGGGCCGCCGCAGCAGGAACTGCTGGAAACGGCAGCGCCGGAAATGCCACCCCCGGCAACGGCAGCGCCGGAAATGCCACCGCCGCAGAAGGAGCCGCTAGCCCCTTCGGCTTGCCCGCGCCAAGTTCGGCTCACTCCCGCCCAAGCGCTCTTGCATTTCCTGGCGCAGAGTCTAAGTTGGGCTGCCCATAGGGGGAACACCTGAAGCGATAGTCAGGCTGGAACCGCCAGGAGCGGGAATCCGCCCAGGGATCAGGCAAGGAGTGCTGCCCGTGGCTCACACACCGCCGCATCACCGCTTACGCATTCTCTTCGTGGACGACGAGACACACCTGCGGGAATTCATGCGCACCGAGTTGCCCCGCTTAGGGCATGAAGTCGTCGTCTGCCCCGATAGCAAGGCCGGTATCGAAGCGGTCAAGCGCCAGGCCTTCGACGCTGCCATCCTCGATCTGCGCATGGAGCACGACCGGGCGGGGTTGGAAGTGCTGGCCGCGCTCAAGCAGCATTCCCCCGACACCGAAGCGGTCATCCTCACCGGCTACGGCAGCACGGAAACCGCTGTGGAAGCCCTGCGCCTGGGCGCCTGCGACTACCTGACCAAGCCCTGCAAGCTGGCCGACATCGAAGCCCTGCTCCTGCGCATCCAGGAGAAGCGCAAGCTCAAGCAGAAGGCCGCCGCGTTAGAACGCCGCGTCCAGGCCGTGGAAGGCCCCGGACTGCTCATCGGTTCCTCCCCCGCCATGCAACCGGTCCTGCAATTCATCGAACGGATCGGACCAACCGATGGCCGCGTCCTGATCACCGGCGAAACTGGCACCGGCAAGGAAGTCGTCGCCCGGGCCATCTACCAGAAAAGCAAGCGGGCCGAGATGCCCTTTGTCCCCGTCAACTGCGGCGCCTTGACCACCCACCTGGCCGAAAGCCAGCTCTTCGGGCACCGTAAAGGGGCCTTCACCGGGGCCGACCGCGACCACAAAGGTTTCTTTGAAGTCGCCAACGGCGGCACTGTCTTCCTCGACGAACTCGGCGAACTCGACCGCCACATCCAGGTCAAACTCCTCCGCTTCCTGGAATCCGGCGAAATCCAGCGCGTGGGCGATAGCGTCCCCTTCACCGTGGATGTGCGCATCATCTCCGCCACCCACCGCGATCTCCGCCGCCTCATCGCCGAAGGCCACTTCCGCGAAGACCTGCTCTACCGCCTCAACATGTTCCACGTCCATCTTCCCCCCCTGCGCGAACGGCGGGAAGACATCCCGGAGCTGGCCCGTTATCTTCTGGCCCGCGCCGCCCGCAAGCCAGTGGAAATGGTCGCTGATCTGCTGACCGCGGAAGCCCTCGACCTCATGATGCATCACGACTTCAAAGGCAACGTCCGCGAACTGGCCAATGCGATGGAGTACGCCTGGATTGTCTCCGGCGGCCAGCCGATCACCGCCGCCCATCTGCCGCACGACATCCGTTCGCCCGGCCCGCGCACTTATGCCGCCACGCCGCCGCCCGACCCCTACGCTCCGGCCAGCGCTGCACACTTTCCCGCGGCCGCCTACCCTGCCTCCGCCGTCTCCTACGGCACCGCTGCTTCCCCTGCCCCGCTCCTGCCGCCAGGTACTCCGCCCGCCCCGGTCGCCGCTGCCCCGGCCGTCAGTGTGGTGCCGTTCACTCCGCCCCAGCCCGGACAACCGGCCAAATCCCTCGCCGATGTCGAGATGGAATATATCCTCCAGGTTTACGCCAAAAACAACTTCAACAAACAGGCCACCGCTGCCGAGCTGGGGATCAGCCTCAAGACCCTTTACAACAAGCTCCACAAATACGAGGAAGAGCGCCGCCTCAAGGCAGGGTGAAAAATACTCCCGCGGCGAACGAATGGCTGGCTCCCCGGCATGGCGAGCTGGCCAGCAGCACCAGATCAACGGCCTTGCCGGCGATGCCATTCCCAGGCGGTGGCCACAATCTGCCGCAGATCGGTATAACGGGGTCGCCAGCCCCACTCCTGGCCGATGCGCCGGTTATCCGCGATCAGGACCGGAGGATCGCCGGGGCGGCGGGGGGAGGCACGCACAGGGATGGACCGCCCGGTCACTTCCTCGGCGGTGGCGATCACTTCCCGCACGCTGTAGCCTCGGCCCAAGCCGACATTGTAGGCGAGAAACTGGCCGGCCTGAGCGTGCTCAAGGGCCAGGGCGTGCGCCGTCGCCAGGTCCTCCACATGGACATAATCCCGCACGCAGGTGCCATCGGCGGTGGGATAGTCGGTGCCGAAAATCTCCACCACGGCTTCCCGCCCCAAGGCGGCCCGCAAGACCCGCGGGATCAGGTGTGTCTCTGGTTCGTGGTCCTCGCCGAGGCTGCCATCCGGGGCCGCGCCCGCCGCGTTGAAATAACGTAAAGCCACTGCGGCCAGACCGTAAGCGGCGGCGTAATCCCGCAGAGCATATTCCAGGGCCAGCTTCGTGCGGCCGTAAGCCTGAATCGGCGCCAAGGGGGCCTCCTCCGCAATCGGCACCTGCTGCGGCACCCCATACACCGCACAACTGCTGGAAAAGACGAAAATTTTCACCCCATTGCGGCGGCATCGCTCCAGCAACTGCAAACCGTAAAGCAGATTGTTCACGTAATACCCCGCCGGATCACGCACCGATTCCGCCACCTGGCACCGCGCCGCAAAATGCACCACCGCCTCGATCCGCTCCACGATCAGCAACTGATCAATCTGGTCGGCATCGCGCAAATCGCCCACCACCAGGCATTCCGCGGGCACTGCACGCCGGTGTCCTGTGCTCAGATTGTCGAAGACGGTCACGGTATGCCCTTGGGCCAGAAGGTGCCGCACCGTGAAACTGCCCACGTATCCCGCTCCGCCCGTCACCAAAACACGCATAATCGCCGCCGTCTCCTCACTGAGCTGTTGTTAGGCTCCGAGAGATTCCCAGGCTCCCGATTCCGCCTCCGAATCATCGCTCCCGGAAGGCTTCACACCGTCCCAACCGGAAAGGCTTTCCCAAGCCGCTCCCGGAAGGTGTCCCGAAGTCTGTTATGGGAATCTTTGCATTGGCTGTCCGCCAGACATCCCAGGGTCGATCCCAGCGGTCAGACCGTTCCATTCGCGCAAGTCCCAACAGCCGAGGCGGCAGCGGGTCACCCGCCAGAGAAGCTAGTGCCACCACAGGCGAGGGCAAGGCAGAAGCCAATCCCCTGGAAAGCAGGAACTCGCGCAGGGGAAGGCGGGAGCGGAGGGGTCAAGGAGTCTCGGCGCTGTCGCTGAGGATGTGTTGCACGGCTTGTTGAGCGGCCCGCCGCAAGGCAGGAAAGCCGCGCTGAGCCAGCGCTTGCAGGATGGGCAAAGCGGTCCGCGCCGCCTGGCCCAATCGTCCCAAGGAGAGCGCCGCATGGACCAGGCAGCTCTGTTCCGGGGAGAGGCTTTCCTCGGCAGGTTCCGCGGTGAGCTGCGGCGGCGTGGTGGCCTCGGCATCCACGTCCCCCGCTTGCAGCGGGGTGCGCTGGGGGTCGGCCGGCATTGGCTCCCTCGCTTCGGCGAGCGGGCGGGTATCGCTGTCGGCTTCCCGGAGGAGGCGGGCCAGGTGCGGGATCGCTACCTGAGCCAGCGGACCCATCCATCCCAGCGCCAGGGCCGCTTCCCCCCGCACAAACGGATCGTGATGATACAGATGCCCGATGAGAGTGGACAAAGCGGGCGGGCCGATCTGGCTCAGCGCCTTGGCGGCTAGGCGGCACAGGACGATGTTCGTTCCGCACATCGCCTCGGTCAGAGCGGGCACAGCTTCTGCCGCCGCTTCCCCCATGTTGCCCAGGGCTTGAGCCGCCCCGCTGGCTGTCCGCGGATCGCTATCCCTGAGGGCGGCACACAAGGCCCCCAGGGCCGCCTTAGCGCCACGGCCCAGCCGCCCCAGCGCCCACACCGCCTGCCGCCGCACATACTTGTCCTCATGCCGCAGGAGCAGGGCCAGTTCGCGCAGGGCCAGCGCTCCCATGCCCCCGATGGCCGCCGCCGCCGCTTCCCGGACTCGCCCATCCGCGTCCTGCGTCGCCCGGAGCAACTCCTCCAGCGCCTCGCACGCCAGCGGCCCCAAACGTCCCAAATCCCGCGCCGCCCGCAGGCGCAGCGCCGCCTCCGGCGACTGCAAGGCCTCCACCAGTTCCGGCAAGGGATCGTCGCTCACGGGCAACCTGGGCGATGATGACGCCATCTCGCTTCCACTTCGAGCATCGGGTTCGGCTTAGCCGCTCCGCTCGTTCCTGCGAACCGGTCCTTCCCCTCCTCCCATCCGGTTATCCCACAAATCTAGCTCATCCGTCCACCTCCCGCCAATGGGCTTTCCGCCGCTTTCGTCCCCCCGCAACTCCTTTCGGTTGCCGCTTTCCATCCCAACACAATTCTGCGGGCACACCGGAGCCACACACCCTCACCTCCGCGCGAAAAAGTTCCCCGCCGCGGGAAACACTCCCCGCCGCGGGAAACACTCCCCGCCGCGGGAACATAGACCGCGCCAGCTTGATGGGAATCAAGCGGGTCGCGCTTCCGCCTCGCGTCCCCTGTGCAAGTCTCCCAATTTGTGCCCTCTGCGAAATTGGGCACGCCCTTTGCACTTCCCCGCTTCATCCCCGCGCAGGTGCCGTCGCGGCAGCCGTTCAGAGGATGAAAGGCGGAAACGGCACCCCTAACCACGCCGACTCAAGGAGTTAAGGCCCGGCGCGGCTCCCTGCAAACAAGGCAGGCGGAGCAAACCCAGGATACGGGTGGTGCGAAGCTAGTGAATCTGGCGGATCTATCTCGGAGGAATCCTTTGGGAACCTGTTGCGAAAAGAGGACGATTCTGGTAAATATGCATAGGATAGGAGAAATAGCGAAGAATGATGTAGTAGAACGGTGCCTCCGTGGGGGACGGAGGCTGCCGCGAAGGAAGATGCCCCTGCCGGGAGCGGCAGGGGTGCGGATTTGGGGTGTCCAAACTCGACTCAGGAAGGAGGCGGGAGGGCAGGTGTGCGGGGGTGGGGATCATGCGTAGGGTAGTGGTGACCGGTTTGGGAGTGGTCGCCCCCAACGGCATCGGGAAAGACGCCTTTTGGAAGTCGTGTGTCGAAGGGCGCAGCGGCATTGGTCCGATCCGGTCGTTCGATGCCTCGCAGCATCCGATTCAGGTCGCGGGGGAAGTCCACGATTTTGATCCGGAGCCGTTCATTCCGCCGGCGTTTCGCAAGTCGCTCAAGGTGATGGGCCGGGCGGCGCGCTTTGGGGTCGGCGCGGCGGGCCTGGCGGTAGCGGACAGCGGCCTGGAGCTGCACAAAATCCAGCCGGAACGCTTCGGCGTGGTCATGGGAGCTGGCCTAGTGCCGATTGACTTGGGGGAACTGGCGCCGCTGCTGGCCCGTGCCGTCCACGAGGATGGCCACTTTGATCCCCGCGCTTTGGCCGACTCCTCTCGGCCCGACAGCGCTCTGTTCCCTCTCTGGCTGCTCAAGTACCTGCCGAACATGACCGCCGCCCACATCTCGATGGCTTTCAATTGCCAAGGCCCGAACAACACCGTGGTGACGGCCTGCGTGGCGGGCACCCAGGCCGTAGGGGAAGCCTTCCGCCTCATCGCCCGCGGCGATGCTGACATCATGCTCGCCGGCGGCGCGGACAGCCGCATCGATCCCCTCATGCTCCTGGCTTACACCGCCCTGGGCACCCTCAGCCGCTCTACCGACCTGGCCCCGGAAGAACGCTCCCGCCCCTTCGACCGCTTGCGCGATGGCTTCGTCATCAGTGAAGGGGCCGCCGTCCTGGTGCTGGAAGAATACAACCACGCCAAGGCTCGCGGTGCGAACATCTACGCGGAAGTGCTCGGCTGGGGCAGCTCCTTCGATGCCTACTCCGTGACCAAACCGGACCCCGAAGGACGCGGTGGAGCGCGGGCCATCCAGGCCGCCCTCCGCGAAGCCCGCGTCGACTTCCGCGATGTCGGCTATATCAACGCTCACGGCACCAGCACTAAACTCAACGATGCGATGGAAACCCAGGCCGTCAAGCGCGTCTTCGGCGACTACGCCCGCCAGGTGCAACTCTCGTCTATCAAATCGATGATCGGCCACTCCATCGGCGCCAGCGGAGCTATTGAAGCGGCAGCCCTCGCCCTCAGCCTCAAAACCCGCATCTACCCCCCCACCATCAACCTGAAGTATCCCGATCCCCAGTGCGATCTCGACTACATCCCCAATGTCGCGCGGGAGGGGCGGGTCAAGTATGGCTTGTCCACGAGCTTTGGCTTCGGCGGCCAGAACGGCGCTCTGGTCATGGCCGCTATCTGACCTCACGCCGGAGGGATCGCCACTGTCCAAATAGCGCCGGAGTCATCCCGGCCGCCTCTACTCCATTGCTTGATGCGGAGCAGCCAGCCAAATCATGCTCTCCAGAGGATAGACATGCTTTCCAAATAATCCCTTGGCTCGAATCCCTGGCTTTAGGGCGGCTATCGGACCGGCCTCTGGTCATCCGGCGGGGACAGTCCCTAGGACACCAGGGCGAATCGCCGGGACTTCTGCGGGATAATCGTCGGCCATGCGCGTGTCGCTACGGTATCGCCTGCTTTGGCCGCTGGCCCTGCTGGTGTTGGGGGAAGCGGGGGCGACGGCCTGGACAGCTTATGCCGCGGCACGCCATGCGGAGCACCAATTGGCTGCCCAGCAGTCGGCCATTGCCCGGACCCTGGCCGAACCCCGCAGCACCTTTCCTCTTACACCCCGTGTGCTGGAACAGATGAAGGGCCTCTCCGGCGCGGAGTTCATTCTCCGCCTGCCCAACGGCACTGTGGAAACTACCTTCCCCCTGGCTCCCGATACTCTCCCCGCTCTCGAAACCTGGCCGGACCAGGAGGAACCGGATCAACTCGGCCCGCCGCTGCTGATTCAGGACAGCCTCTTCCGCTGCCGGCGCATTGCCCTGAAGCCTCCACATCCGCAAGCGGGCGCGGAGCTGTTCGTTCTCTTCCCGGAGAGTTTGCGGCGCACGGCGATTGCCGATGCCGTCCGGCCGCTTCTGTGGCTTGGTGGTCTGAGCGGCCTGTGTGCTTTGGCGTTGATGTGGGGTCTGAGCGCGCGCCTGCTTCGCCGCCTGCGCCAGCTCCATGCCCGCACCCAGTGGATCGCCGCGGGAGATTTGCGCCCGCAACCGCTCCCCGCCGCTGATGACGAACTGCGGGACCTCGCCGCGGCGCTCAACGAGATGGCTCGGCAACTGGCCCAGCTCCACGAACAGCTCCAGCATGCGGAACGCCTGCGCCTGCTGGGGCAATTCTCCGGCGGCTTGGCCCACCAGCTCCGCAACACTGCCGCCGGCGCCCGCCTGGCCATCCAACTGTTCCTCCAGGAAAACCCTCACCTGGGCGACCCAGAACCCCTCCAAGTGGCCCTGCGCCAGCTCACCCGCCTGGAAGTCTCCGTGCGTCAGTTTCTGACCCTGGGCCGGCCTCCGACTTTGGACCTGCACGCGGTGGATGCGCGCGACCTGCTGGATCAGGCCGTTCAACTGCATCTGCCCCAGGCTCGCCACGCCAATGTCACCCTCCAGTGGCAACGTCCGGACACTCCCTGCCTTCTCACCGCTGATCCCGAACAGCTCCTGCACGCCGTGGCCAATCTGCTGACCAACGCTCTGGAAGCCGCGGGGGACGGAGGAAGCGTCACCGTGGCGTGCCAGGGAGACGAGGAGGGAGTGCGGATCGAGGTGTGTGACAGCGGGCCGGGACCGCCGCCGCATCTCGCCGAGCGCCTCTTCGATCCCTTCGTCACCGGCAAGCCCGACGGCATCGGACTGGGACTGGCTGTCGCCCGGCGGCTCATCCACGCCCACGGCGGCTCCCTCCACTGGCAACGCCGCCAGAACCGCACCTGCTTCACCATCCGCCTGCCCCTCACCCCGCCCCCTTCCCCACCGGCCTAAAATATCTCTGCCTGCGATCTCTATGCTGCTGCCAACCTCGATCCTACTCCTTCCGTTACGGAGGACTACTATGGCGGAAACACTGGAATTTAAAGCGGAACTTCGGCAACTGCTTCATATCATCACCCATTCTCTTTACACACACCGGGAAATCTTCCTCCGGGAATTAATATCCAATGCTTCCGATGCGATTCATAAAGTCCGGTTCGACGCGCTGTCTCACGCGGACCTGCTCCAGGGGGACACCGACTGGAAAATTCGGGTCATTCCCCAGGCCGACGCCGGCACGCTGACCATTTCCGACAACGGCATCGGCATGTCCCGGCAGGAAGTGATCGAGCATTTGGGGACCGTGGCCCATTCCGGCACGCGGGCCTTTCTCCAGGCGATGAAGGAGGCGGGCAAGGGCACCGAAGCCCTGGGATTGATCGGCCAATTCGGCGTCGGCTTCTACTCCGCCTTTATGGTGGCCGACCGCGTCACCGTCCGCACCCGCCGCTTCGACAGCACCGAAGCCGTCTGCTGGCAGTCCGATGGCCAGGGCACCTACACCCTGGAAAGCTGCGACAAGCCCCAGCGCGGCACCGACGTCATCCTCCACCTCAAAGACGACGCCCGCGAATTCCTTGAGCCAGAACGCTTGCGGGAACTGATCCGTAAATACTCCAACTATATCGAATTCCCGGTGGTCTTAGTCCTGGAAACTACAACGGATGGACAGAAAAAAGTCACGGAGGAAATTGTCAATCAACGCCAGGCAATCTGGCTGCGGCGCAAACAGGAAGTTACACAACAGGAGTATGAGGAGTTCTACAAAGCCCTCACACATGATACCGAACCGCCCGCTGAGGTCATCCACTATGCCGCGGAAGGGAAGCATGAGTTCAAGGTGCTGGCCTTCATCCCCGCCCACAAACCCCTCGGCTACGACTGGCGCGAACCCCAATGCGGCCTGCGCCTTTACATCCAGCGCGTCCTCATCATGGAACGCTGCGACAAGGTCCTCCCCTTCTATCTCCGCTTCGTCGAAGGGGTGGTAGATAGTTCCGAGCTGCCTCTCAACGTCTCCCGCGAGCAAATCCAGGCCCACCCCCTGCTCGACACTATTCAGAAAAGCGTGGTCAAAACCGTCCTCGACACCCTGGCCTGGATGAAAAGCTCCCACTTCGACAAATACATCCGCTTCTACCAGAACTTTGGCTCGATCCTCAAGGAAGGACTGGCCAAGGACTGGAACAACCGGGACAAGATCGCCGACCTGCTCCTCTTCGAGAGCCTCCAGACCCCGGCGGGACAATACCTCACGCTAGAACAATATCTGAACAAGATGCCCAAAGGCCAGGAGGCGATTTACTACCTGCTGGGGGAATCGGCGGAGAGCCTGCGGCGCTCCCCGCATGTGGAAGCCTTCCGGGCCAAGGGATATGACGTGCTCTTCCTTACCGATCCGATCGACGCCTTCATTTATCCCTATCTGTCGCCGTATCGGGGCCAGCGGCTGCTGCCGGCGGATCGGGCCGATAGCCTGCCCGACGGAGAGGTGAGCTGGGAAGAACGAGACCGCTTCGCCGCTCTGGTGTCGTTTGTCAAGGATCAGGTGCCGGAGGTGGCGGAGGTGCGTTTGAGCCGGCGGTTGACCGAGAGCGCCGCCTGTTTGGTGCAGGACCAGCACGCCACGCCGCCGCATGTCCGCCGACTGCTGGAGCGCCTGGGGCAGGAAGTGCCGCCTGATAAGCGCATCCTGGAGCTGAACCCGCAGCATCCGGCCGTCGCTGCCTTGGAGGAGTTGCACCGCCGCGCCCCGCAGGACCCCCGCTTGGCGGAATATGCCCGCCTCCTCTACGAACAGGCTCTGGTGGCGGAAGGCTCCCCCCTGCCTGATCCGCCCGGCTTCTTCCGCCGCCTCAACGAGTTGATCCGGCGCGATGCCGCTTCCCCCGCCCCCGCACCATCCTCCCCATCCTCACCCTGAGCCGCACCTGCTGACACGGCATTGTCCTGGCGGAATCGTGTCCCACTGCCGGGAACCCCAAATCGCGTCACTCCTTCGGAAACCCCAATTCGGGAAAGCGGCCTGTTTCCTAGGCCCCAGGCCGTACTGGGGTAGCGACAGCGTTGTCCGCCAGGGCCGGAAGTATCCGAGGAACCCGCTCCAGAAAGGACCATCGCCAGGTCAGCGAAGGCAAATCGAGGGGAAAAGCTCACAGTACTGGCAACGGCACGCGGCGAGGGAAGGCGGCCGCTTCCGGCAGCCCGGCCAGGCCGGCGGAGTCGCAGGATGCAGCCGAGCTAACCACGCCGAAGAGGGTGAAGGGGGAAGCATCGATAATGTCCACGTCGATGATCTGGCCGATGAGGCGCGGCGAGCCGTCGCAGACGACGATGTGATCGGTCATGGTCCGGCCCGTCAGTTGCAAGGTGTCGCTGGGAGACGCGGCGGCGAAGCGGTTTTGATCCCGCTTGCTCGGCCCCTCCACCAGAATGGAGACGCGCTGGCCGATCCAGCGGCGGTGCTCCTGGCGGCTGATTTCCGTCTGCACGGCTAATAGGTCATTATTGCGGCGCTTCTTGACTTCCTCCGGCACATCATCCGCGTAGCGCTGGGCGGCCTTGGTACCAGGCCGTTCGCTGTACTTGAAGATGTAGGAGTTTTTGAAGCGGGCCTGTTCGACCAGGCGGACCGTGCGGGCGAAGCTCTCCTCACTTTCTCCGCAGAAGCCGACGATGAAGTCGGAACTGATGGCGACACCGGGGACCTTCTCCCGGCAGCGGGCGAGCATATCGGTGTAAAAAGCGACGGTGTAGTTGCGCTTCATGCGTTGCAGCACCAGATCGCAGCCGGATTGCGCCGGCACGTGCAGGTATTTGACGACTTTGGGCAGGGAGCGGACGGCGTCGAGCAAGTCGTCGGTCATGTCCTTGGGGAAGTTGGTGACGAACTTGAGGCGTTCCAGGCCGGGCAGATCGTGGAGGGCGGCCAGCAAGTCGCTCAGGCGTGTCACGCGCCCGTCACCATGCTGGAAGCGGTAGCTGTTGACGGTCTGGCCCAGGAGGGTGATTTCCTTGCAGCCTTGTTCGACGAGCTGGCGGGCTTCGGCGAGGATGTGGGCGGGGGGGCGGCTCTGCTCCGGGCCGCGGGTCGATGGCACGACGCAGTAGGTGCAGAACTTGTCGCAGCCGATTTGAATCCGCACATACGCCTGGAACGGCGTGGGGCGCATGGTGGGGTCCCGTACCGGATCGAAGCTGACGAAGCTGGCCTCCACCTCCGCCCGGCCTGCCTCAGCGCGGCCCAGACTGACCGCCATCTGCAACCGACGGCTGCTGCGCGCCTCCTCGATCAGACGGGGCACTTCCGCCAACTGACCCGGCCCGACGATCAAATCGACATGCGGCGCCCGTTCCGCGATCCGGTGCTGATCCTTCTGCGCCATGCAACCGAGCACGCCGATGACTGCCTGCGGATTGTGCCGCTTGAGGGAGCGCAGCCGGCCCAGAGCGGAATAGATTTTGTCCTCTGCATGCTCGCGGACCGAACAGGTGTTGAACAGGATGACATCCGCCTGGGCGGGGCTGTCCGCCAGCGTGTATCCCTGCCGCCGCAGCGTGCCAATGACCACCTCGCTGTCCAGCACGTTCATCTGACAGCCGACCGTCTCAATGTACACCTTCCGCGACATGCTCATGCCAGCTCATCCTGCCAGGTATCGGGAGCACCGTTATCAACGGGACCGACCAGGGTGGCGCTCGCTTTCGGCCCGTCATTTCTGAGCCGCCGCGCCGCCACACGCCTGACTTTATTGTACGACCTCGCCATTGTACGACCTCACCGCGCCACCGGCGGCGAATCACCGCCTCTCCCTGACTTCCCTGCCTCCTGCCTGCCGCCGTCCTCTTCTCCACCTCGGAATGCTCTCGCTGGCCCCCTGTGCTCGCCCTCCTCCAACTGCCCCTTCGGACTTCGTCGGACCCCTGCGATCCTTGACGGCTTCCTAGCGATCTGATAACCTGCAACAAGTTACACTCCTCAGGGAGCCGCCCCCACCGGCGGACCAGAGCTGGAGATAAAGACTCGCTGCCCACGTGTCCTACACCGAAATCCCGAACACATTCCAGGAGTTTCCACATTCTGTTTTTGAGGAGATCGATACTCATGAACGCAGAGTTGATCACAACGGACAACTTGGACAATGACGTGTTGCGGGAATTGTTCGATGCCGCCCTGTTCGACTACCACCTCGACGACGATGGCGATGTGGTGGTCCAGGATCAGTTCCGGGTGCTGGTGACGCATCACAACAACCGCTACATCCGGTTCACCTCGTTTTTCCGCGTGCGCCCGGAGACGCCGGAGGAACTGGCTCACAGCTTGTGCAACCGCATCAATGACGAGCTGATCATTCTCCGCGCCTCCATCCACGATGGCGACACCCTGGTCATCGATTGGTACCTTCCGGTATTCAGCGGCATCTCCAAGCGGACGGTGGTGATGGCGTTCCGCAAATTCGTGGAACTGCTGGGTCAAATCGGCCAGTATGATGTGGAAGATGTCATCGAATGAGTGAAGCAAGGCTTGGGATCGCATGAGTGAAGCACAGAAGGGAGGCGGGGGAAGGGAAGCGGCGGTCAACGGCAGCGGAGGCGGACGTGGTAGCCGCCATCGGCGGGCCGTCCAGGGATGGCGTGATATTCCTCTTCGACTTCCAGCCGGGGAAAGGCGCGGAGCAATTCCTGGATCAGCCGTTCATTTTCTTCCGGTTCCAGGCTGCACGTCGCATAGACGAGGGTTCCGCCGGGCCGGACGGCGGCGAGCGCCTGGCGGAGCAGGTCGGCCTGACGGCGGGTGAGGGTTTTCAGGTCCTGGGTGCGCCAGCGCCAGCGGGCTTCTGGGCGGCGGTGTAACACGCCGGTGTTGCTGCATGGGGCATCGACCAGGACGGCGTCGAAGGGGCCGCTCGGCGGCGGTTCCTGTGGATGGAGCAGGTGCGGTTCGATGCAGTTCAGGCCGAGTCTCTGGGCCAGGCGGCGGAGGGTTTCCAGGCGGCGGGGGTGGATGTCGCAGGCCAGGACGTGGCCCTGATCGTTCATCAACTCAGCCAGGTGCGTGGTTTTGCCTCCGGGAGCGGCGCAGAGGTCCAGGATGCGCATGCCGGGATGAGGTTCGAGAGCGGACGCTACAAGCATGGCGGAGAGGTCCTGGACGGTGAACTTTCCTTCGGCGTAACCGGGAATCTGGCGGACCGGCGGGGGATCGGGCAGGTAAAGGCTCTGGGGATGGGGGCCGGGCTGGGACGCAATGCCGGCGGCTGCCAGGCAATCGCGGAAGGCTTCACGGGAAACCCGGCGGGTCTGGACCCGCAACCACAGCGGCGGCGGCGCATTGAACCAGGCAGCCCAGCGGATCGTTTCCTGCCACCCCTGCCTTTCCAGCCAGCGGCTCACGAGCGATCGCGGCAGCGAAAAGGCGGCGGCGAGATACTCCAGACTCTGCTCCTGGGGATCGGGCAACAGCGCCTGGCGCAGGCGGCGGTAGCGCAGCGGCGGCGAGTCGGCGGACCAGGATTCCAGGGGCAAGGATTCATCAAGGGGAACAGCATCCGCGGCGGGAGAAGAAACAAAGTCTTCGCTCACCAGGGCTGCCAGGCGGCGCAGAACGGCGTTGAGGAACCCCTTGGCTCGCGGCCAGCCCAGCTCCCCCGCGGCGGAGACGGTCGCATCCACGGCAGCGTAAGCGGGGATGTGCGTCAGCACCACGAGCTGGTACGCTCCCAGGCGCAGCAGGTCTTGCAGGACCGGTTCTACCGCGGACCACGGCCGCTCCACCAGCGGCTGGATCAGAGCGTCCAGGGTCGCCCGGCGGCGGATCACGCCACAAACCAGTTGGGTCAGCAAGCGGCGGTCCGGACCGGAGAGCACCGTGTCTTCCGCAAGCCATTGATCGAGCAATTCCGGAGCGAAGGCGCGGCCCGAACGGCAGCGCTGGAGAAGTTCGGCAGCAGCAGAACGAACCGTTTTCATGCGAAGGATCACCTCGGCGGAGCAATCGCTGGCATCCCAGTGTCAGTGCTCTTGTTCGGGACCGAGGCGGGCGCCGGGATAGAGGGGGTGGCCGCGGAGGAACTCCGCCGCGCTCATGCGGCGCTTCCCGGCCGGTTGCAGCTCTGTGATCAGGGCCAGGCGGTCCGTGCCGGTCCGCACCGCGAGGGGGAAACCGGGGGGAGCCTCTTCCGGCAGCAGCAGAGTTCCGGGGGGCGCGGGGGGCGTATTCTCCGGCACCTCCGGTCCTACCTGCAAGCGCGTGATGATCCAGCGCTGCGGCGGACGGCCCGGCTGGTGCAAAAAAGTGTAAGCCGTCGGCCACGGCTGCATCGCCCGCACGAACCGCTCCAGATACTCCGGCGATTGCGACCAGTCGATCAGGCCGAAGCTCTTGCGAATCTTCGGGGCGCGGGTGGCCTGAGCCGGATCCTGAGGAAGCGGCGGAGGGAGGTTGCCCCTGTGGAGCCGCTGGAGCCACTCGACGAGCAAGCGCGCCCCCAGCTCGGCCAAGCGGGCTTCGAGGCTGCCGGTGGTGTCGTCCGGCTCGATGGGAATGGCCTCCTGGGCCAGAATATCGCCGGCATCGAGTTGCGGCGTCATGCGGATGAGGGTGACTCCCGTCTGAGTGTCGCCCTGAAGGATGGCGTGAGCCACGGGCGCAGCGCCCCGGTAGCGCGGCAGGAGGGAAGCATGGACGTTGACCGCCCCCCAGCGGGGAATTGCCAGCACCTGCGGGGAGAGAATCTGGCCGTAGGCCGCCACCACCAGCACATCCGGCTGCCACCGTTCCAGCTCCGCCCTGGCCTCCGGCGTGTTGATCGACTCCGGTTGCAGCACAGGCAGACCGTGATGCTGGGCCAAAGCGACGAGCGGCTGCCCCGCTAGGCGGGTCGTGCTTCGCGTCTGGCCGGTGTGCCGGGACGGCTGCGTGACCAGCCCCACCACCCCCTGGGGAAACGCCTCCAGCAGGGCCGTGAAAATGGGCAGGGCGAAGCTGCCCGTACCCATCATAACCAGTCGGGCCGCCTTGTCCGTCATAGCACCTCGCTTCTCCTTCTTCCAGGAGTTTACATTTTCGGGCTAGTTCTGTCCGGTTCGCCAGGCTGGTTTTGTGCGGCTCACCAAAGGGAGCGGGAAGCCCAGGGACGCAGCAGGGCGGACGTGGGACGCCGACCGGAATCGATGGGCACGGGGGGGAACCAGCAGTGGGACACCCGCCGGAAGTTGAGAGTGGAACGCCCTACCGGCATCGGTTCCTCCGGTGCGGCACCCGAGGCGTCAGCCGAACTTGGGGATCATGCTGCGGGCGCAGGCGAGCAGGGCGGGATCGTCGTTGTCGTCAAGGGCTTGCAGGCGTTCGCGGATGCGGCGGAAGGCCAGCTCCAGGAAGTAGCGCCCTGCGGCGAGGTCGGCGTAGGGATCGTCCCGGCCGGCGGGAGCACCGTTGGCGAGCGGCTGTTGCATCAGGTGGTCGAGTCGGGCCAAGGTGCAGGCGGCGGCGTACAGATCGATGGCGATGTCCGCCAGGCGTTCGTGGATCAACTGGGCCTGGGCGAAAGCCGCCTCATCTTTGAGGGCCAGGAACAGATGGGGCAGCTTGAGGCCGAAGCGGCGGACGAGGCGGGCCAGCGTCTGGGCCGGAGCCTGGAGCTGGGCCGAGCGGACGGGCACGGCGGGAGTTCCCGCCGCCAACCAGGGCGCCACCAGGCGCGCCCCCACTCCCAGCGCCGCGGGCAAGCGGCGGAAAAAGCCCCGCCAGCCGCTGAACAACTCCTGCTGCAAACCCTTCAGATACATACCCGGTCCGCGGCACCCCACCACCGCGATAAACGCCTTGAGCACCTCGTTCGCCCCTTCCCCGATCAGATTGATCCGGGCATCCCGCATCCACCGCTCGATCGGCTGATCGCTGAAATAGCCTTTGCCGCCCCAAACCTGCAACGTATCGTTGACGATCGTCCAGAGATGCTCGGTGGCGAACACCTTGAGCATGGCGGTTTCCAGCATGTAGTCTTCCGCCCCGCGGTCGATGAAGGCGGCGCATTCGTGGGTCATCGCCTCCATCGCAAAACAGTGGGCAGCGGCGAAGGCGATCTTCTTCTGCACCAGTTGGAACTCCGCGAGCGGCTGCTGGAACTGCACCCGGCGGCGGGCATGCTCGATCATCGCCCGAATGCAAGCCTTGGCATGCCCCGTGCACGTCGCCCCAAAGGTGATCCGCCCGTAATCCAGCACCGTCAGAGCCAGCTTCAAACCTCGCCCGATCTCGCCGAGAATGTTCTCCTTGGGCACGCGCATGTTGGTGAAGCGAATTTTGCCCGTGGCCGTCCCCCGAATGCCGCACTTGGGCATGCGCGCTTCGAGGACCTCGAATCCCGGCATGTCCGGCGTGACCAGAAAAGCTGTCACCTTCCCTTTGGGCGTGCTCGGATCGGGCGTGCGAGCCATGACTGTGAGGACATGGGCAATCCCGCCGTTGGTGATGTAATGCTTGATGCCATTGAGGATGTAGGCGGAGCCATCCTCGGTGGGGGTCGCCGTGGTCTGGACATTGCCGGCGTCGGAGCCGGCCTCCGGTTCCGTCAAGGCGAAGGCGCACAGCTTGGTGCCGTCGTACAGTCCCGGCAGCCACTTCGCCTGCTGCTCCTTGGTTCCGAAGAGCACCAAGGCCCGCACCCCGATGCTGTGATGGGCATTGACAAACACCGCCGTGCTGGCGCAATGCCCCCCGATCACCTCCATGACCTGCAAATACTGCTGCTGGGAAAACCCCAGCCCGCCGTACTCCTTGGGAATTGTCAGCTTGAACACCCCCAGGTCGGCCAGGCCGCGGATCACCTCATCGGGAATGTTCGCCTCCCGGTCGATGCGCATGTGATCGATGTGGGCTTGAGCAAAGGCCCGCACGCGCTCGGCCATCTCCTCGGCGGCGGCTTGCTGCTCCGGCGGCAAAACCGGATACGGAAACAGCAATTCCCCCTTGAACCGCCCGAAAAACAACGCCTTGGCAAAGCCGACATCCGGACCGGCGATCAGTTCCTCGACTTGCTTACGTTGCTCGGCGATCTGCTGCGCGGTCAGTGCCATAGGACTCGCCCCCGCGGGTAGAAGCTGGAGAGGAAACCGGAAGCCAGGCGGGCCGCCGCTGCTCCTCCATTCTGGGGAACGCCGCTGCTACTCCATTCTAGGGAGCCGGGGAATAGCCGACTCCAACGGTGATCTTCCCGCCCCCCTGCTCCTCCTCATTTCCCCGCTTTTCTTCCTCCCTTTCCCTCCCGATTTCCCCTGTTCCGATTTCCCCTGTTCCGATTCCGCCACCTGTCCTTCTGAACGAGCCTGCACGTCCTTCTGAACGAGCCTGAACCGGAACCCACAGCATGGCGAAGGGTTCTCCCAGCCTGGCCCAGCCGGGTTGCGGTGTCCTGCGTCACTCTCCCCGACAGGGATCCGAACCGGCCAGGGGAAACGGGAGCGGGGGTGCTCGCCGTTGGCCGCGGGGATTCTTACAATCTCGGCACGCCGACACGCCAGGTCACGTTCCCGGAGCGCGCGGTATCGGACAGCGGAGGACGCACGGGACTGAAACAGTGGGTTTGTGGGGAGGAACGACGATGCCAACGAATGCACCGCTCAATCGGAAGTTGCGGATGGGATTGGTCGGAGGGGGCCAGGGCGCTTTCATTGGCCGGGTGCATGCCACCGCCGCCATTCTGGACAATCGGGCTGCCCTGGTCGCCGGGGCTTTGTCGTCCGATCCGGCCAAGTCGAAAGCCTCGGCCCCCGACTACGACATCCCCCCCGATCGGGCCTATGGTTCCTACCAGGAAATGGCTGAGGCGGAAAAGAAACGCGCCGACCCCATCGACTTCGTCTCCATCGCCACGCCGAACCATACGCACTTCGACATCGCCAAGACCTTCGCCCTGGCGGGTTTCAACGTCATCTGTGACAAGCCGATGACCTTCGACCTCCAGCAGGCGGAAGAGCTGGTGCAGATCGTGGAGCAAACGGGAATTGTCTTCGTGCTGACGCACAATTACACGGGCCATCCCCTGGTGCGGCAGGCACGGGAGATGGTCCTCAACGGCGATCTGGGAGAAATCCAGGCGATCCGGGCATTTTACATTCAGGGCTGGCTCCGCACCCGCCTGGAAAGCACGGGGCAGAAGCAAGCCAGTTGGCGGACCGATCCCAAGCAGTCCGGCGCGGCGGGGTGCTTCGGGGACATCGGCACCCATGCCTACAACCTGGCGCGGTACATCTCCGCCTTGCTCCCGCTGGAAGTGTCCTGTCAGCTCAAGACCTTCGAGCCGGGCCGCGCTCTGGACGACTACGGCACCGCCATCATCCGGATGGAAAACGGCGCCCTGCTGACCGTGACGGCCTCCCAGATCAGCCACGGGCGGGAAAACGACATCTTCATCGAGATCGACGGCACCAAGGCTTCGCTGGAATGGCATCAGGAAGAGCCGAACAAGATGTATGTGCGCAAAAACGGCGAGCCGCACAAAGTGTACACCCGCGCTGGCGGCCCTTACTTGGGCGCCGCGGCGGCCCAGGCCACCCGCATCCCCAGCGGCCACCCCGAAGGCTACCTCGAAGCCTTCGCCAACATCTACACCGCGGGCTACGAGGCCATCATCCAGCGCAGCACCGGCCAGCGCTTCGAGACCGTCAACACCATCTATCCCAACGTCTATGACGGCCTCGACGGCATGCTCTTCATCACCCGTTGTGTGGAAAGCAGCCGGGAAAACGGCGCCTGGCGGCCCCTGCGCCACCCCAAGCTCCGCCGCTGAAAGCCGCTGACGCGACCCGGAACCTGGGCGTGGAACTCCGACTTGGCCGCCATCGGAAGCGCCACGCCCGTAATGACCCCCTGGCCGTGCACGACCAATGACAGCGCGGCAACAAGGACAACGCGGCAACAGCTTGAGGTCCCGCTGTGGTCTCTGCTTCGCCTTATACGCGGGCTGCCGCGGGACGAGAGCTGCCGCCACCCCTGTGAGCACCTGGCATGGCAGAGATTCGCGCTTTCCGCGGCTTCCGCTACGACCCGGCCCGTGTCGGCCCCTTGGCCGAGGTGGTGTGCCCTCCCTACGACGTGATCGATCCGCCCTTGCAGGAGCAGTTGTACGCCGCCAGTCCGTACAATGCCATCCGCCTGGAATTGACCCGCGACGAACCGGGAAGCCCCGCCTCCCGCTACGAGCGGGCCGCGGCCACCCTGCGGAGCTGGCTCCTCGACGGCATCCTCCGCCAGGACACCGCCCGCAGCCTCTATGTCTACGAGCAGGAATTCGAGCTGGAGGGAACCCGCCAGTGCCGCCGCGGATTTTTCGCCCGCGTGCGCCTGGAACCGTTCGGCCAAGGCTCGATCTTTCCCCACGAGCAAACCCTCGCCGGACCCAAGGCGGACCGCCTGCAACTGTACCGGGCCACCGGCTTCAACATCTCCCCGATCTTCGGCCTCTATCCCGATCCGGCGCAGGAAGTGATCGCGTTGCTGGAACCCTTCACTCGCCTGGCCCCGCCCCTGGAGGCCCGCGACCATCTGGGAGTCATCCACCGCCTCTGGCCCGTCAGCGACTCCGCCGCCATCAGCCGCACAGTCGGGGCTATGGGACCGCGGCCCATCTACATCGCCGATGGCCATCACCGCTACGAAACCGGCCTGAATTACTTGAATGAACTGCAAGCGGCGGGCGAAGCCCTCGATCCCGAACACCCGGCCCGCTTCACCCTGATGATGCTGGTGGGCATGAGCGATCCGGGCCTGGTCATTCTGCCGACGCACCGCTTGATCGACGCTCCCCGGCCCATCCGCCGTGCCGAACTGGAGCGCCATCTGACCCCGCACTTCGAGGTGGTCCAGCGCTGGAGCGAGGATGCCGCCGCGGCCTGGGAATATCTCCAACTGGACGGTTCCCAACAGGTGCTGGCCTTTGGAGTCGCCGCCGAGCGGGAATGGATCGCCGTCCGCCTTCGCCAGCCGGAACTGATGGAGCGCGTGGCCCCGGAACACAGCCCCGCCTGGCGCAACCTCGCCGTGAGCATTCTCCACCGTCTGGTCCTGGAACACCTCCTGCCGCCGGACCTTTTCGGCGCTCCGCCCCGCTGCCGCTATGTCCATCGCCTCGACGAAGTGCTGGCCAATTGGGGACAAGGCGAGTGCCGCCTGGCCGTGCTCGTTCCGCCCGCCACGATGGACCACCTCATTGCCGTCGCCGCCGCGGGAGAAACCATGCCCCCCAAATCCACCTACTTCTACCCCAAGCTGCTCACCGGCCTGGTCTTCCACTCCCTCCGCAAAGATTGATCCACCCTATCCACCTTTCTCACCCTCTCCGCAAAGATTGATCCTCACTCTCCCTCCTCGACCCCCCCTTCCGCAATGATCGTTCCCCCATGCCCCTTCTCAGCCCCTTCCTCCGCCAGGATGGATCAGGATCGACCCTCCGCCTCGCCACCTAGCTCGATGGTTTTTGCCGACCCCGTTTCTCCCCTCCTTTCCCGGCAGCATGGGGATGGCCGCCTGTTTTCCTCTTTTTTCCTCTGGGGAACTTGCGGACCAGAAGGAGGAGCCAGTGGGTGTAACCAACTTCTCTTGGGGGCTATTTGTCCAGTTGGTGGTCCCGTCTCCGAATGAAAGCTGCAGGATGGAATGCCAAGCAAGGGGTTAAATTGTCTGTCACCGCAAAGCCTTGCCCTCCCAGGGTCTGCGGGAAAACGAGATGACCCCAGAAAATCTGGTTGCACCCGAGCCAGTTGTCCGGCGCCAATTGGCGCTGACAGAGGGGCGGGGGATGAGTATAGGGGGCGTGGTCGTGATGTTTCTGGGGCGGCAGCGGCAGGCGGGTAGCCTGTCGGCAGCGCCTCGGTGTTCAGGGAGGAACAACGCGCCATGCTGTGGATGCGATGGAAACTGCTGGCGGGCGGACTGGCGGTGAGTTTGGGCGGCTTGGCCGCCTTGGCCGGACCCTGCACCCGCACGGACAACAGCAAGGGGAGTGCGCCAGGTAGCGCGGCGTCGGCCCCGGCACCCCGGCCCCTGGAGAGCGCGCAGCACGCCGAAGCCAAGGGGACCGTTTCCTCCTCGGAAGCTACCGCTCCCCCGGCTCTTGCCGCCTCCGAGAGCGTACCGCTTCCCCCCGTCGGAGGGCCTGCGCGCGCTCCAGCTTCTTCCGGCCCTGCCCCCGATGGGCCGCCGCCTCCGGCCAGTATTCCAGCGGCACCCGGCAGCATCCCGCCGGCTTCGGCCAGCAATAGCGCGGCCGGCCCCGAAGGGGAAGCCATTTCCGTCCCCGCACCGCCGGCCATTGCCATGCCGATCCCGGCTCCACCGGCGGGCCTCACTCCGGTCCCGGCACCCTCAGCCAGTGTCGCTTCGCCAACGCAAGCCGTTCAGCCTGTCTTGCCGGAGGTTCCACCTCCTGCGGCCGTGGGTTCCTCCGCTTCTTCCAGCGGGGTTTCTTCCCACGGGGAACGGACCGGGCCGGCAACCCCAATGACTCCGCCTGCGCCCCCGGCCCTGCCAGAAGCGGCGCCGTCACCGGCGGCGGTTCCCCCGGCGGCTGTCCAGCCGGCTGTTCCGGTTCCCTCGGCTCCGCCAGCGGTGGAAAAACCGGTGGTGCACCGCGAGGCAGCGGCCCTGCCCCAACTGGCCCAAGTGTCGCAGCGCTTCCGCGTCCTGCTGCGCGTGGGAGAAGGGGAACCGGCGTTTGAAGTCCGCTGCGGCGACGATCTGATGCTCAAGGTCGTCTGTGAACGTGTGGATGTCAAATCCGCGGCTGAGCCAGGGGAAGGATTGGCGAGTGTCAAGGCGATGGGGCGGGTCCGCTTCGTCGGCTTCGGGGCGGAAGGAACGTGCGAAGAGCTGTCCTTCCTCGCCGGCGATGGCAGCGTGCAGCTCCAGGGACGTGTGGTCGTCCGCGTCAAGGACAAGCTGGGCCGGGTGGAATCCGAGCTGAGCGGGGAGAGTCTGCGTTACCGGATCGACCCCGCGGCGATGGGCGGAGTGCTGCGCCCCTGACAAGTGCTCCCCTCGGAAAAGCGCTCGTTCCCTCCGGCAAACACCGGGAACCAATGCATACCGGTGTCGAAGCGAAGGAGCAGGAACGGCGCGGTCGGGTATCGAAACGGGTCCGCTGGATCGCACCGAGAACGAAGAAAGAAAGGGCGCAGGCCGATCCGCCGATCTCCGTCGCCCTGGGCTTTCAGTCGCCGCAGAGGCAGTCGCCGAGTTTGGCCAAGGCTTCGTTTTCGATCTGGCGGACGCGCTCGCGGGTCAATCCCAGGCGTTCGCCGATCTCTTTGAGGGTCTTTGGCTCTTCGTCGTCGAGTCCAAAGCGCATGCGCAGGACGGCGGCTTCGCGCGGGTCCATCTTGTCCAAAAGCTCCATGACCGTTTGCAGGTCGTCCGTCTCGACCATTTCGGTGTCCGGGGTCTTGGAGCGGCTGTCCGTGAGGATTTCCTCGATGCTCCAGCCGTCGTCTTGGGGATCGGGTTGGGGCAAGGCGTTGTAGACGCGGATGGCTTTTTTGATGATGTTGAGTTTTTTGCGGGGCAGGCCCATGAAACGGGCGACTTCCTCGTGGGTGGGAGGCCGGCCCAACTCATCCTGGAGGTGGTTGGTCGCGCGCCGCCACTTGGCAAGCAGTTCCATCATGTAAGCCGGAATGCGGATCGTCTTGGCCGTATTGACCAAGGCCCGCTTGATGCTCTGCTTGATCCAGTAGCTGGCATAGGTGGAAAAACGGGTATTCATGTTGGGGTCGAACCCCTCGACCGCCCGGAGCAGCCCCAGGTTCCCTTCCTCGATCAGGTCCTGGAGGGACAAGCCCTTGCCGACGTAGCTGCGGGCGATGTTAACCACCAGGCGGAGGTTGGCGCGCACCATCTGGTCGCGGGCTTCGATGTCCCCTTGACTGATGCGGCGGGCCAGCTCTTTTTCCTCCTCGGCGGAAAGTAGGGCCGTGGAGTTGATTTCCCGCAGATAGGTTTCCAGAGGAGATTGGACAGCATCCGAGCGTTGGCGTCGCAATCGCGTCATGAACGGGCTTCCTTGTCAGGTCCAGCGGGCCAATCCTGGGTGCCCGGAGACTTTCCCGGCCCAACGGCCTTCAGCCTCCGTGCGCCACAACGTATCGACCGCTGGCACGTTCCATAGGTAATCCGGGAACGTTAGAAGCGCCGGCAGAGGGGGGAAACGACCGGCATGGCTCGCACACGTCGCACAATCGGAACGTCGCCTCGGCCTGACCCGACGCCACGCTGGCGGCTGCGAGTACCGCTGGGCGACCGATTGCACGGTTCCTGACGATCGGACGAGTTATCGCCAGGACAACGTCCATGATAAAAGCTCCCGGCGGGACTTCAACTCTTTTTTCCCCTTTTGGCAGGATTTCCTCCCGCCTCGAAACACTCCTCTTGATATCTGCCCCAGACTTTTTGCCAAAGGCATAATCGAAGGTTTTTGACTTTTGTTGCCTGGTTTTTCTCTTTTCTCAAATCCGGCCTCTCCTCAGAAACTTATGCAGCCTCGTCCCACCGGCGGCCCCTTGAAAGCTCCGCTTCCCTGCTCTGATCGAGGCGTTCTAACTTTCGGCACACTCACCCTGGAAGCCAACCCCTGGCCCGGAGGCAAAGGCGGAGCAAACGCAGACGGAGCAGACGCAGACAGAGCGAATCAAGGCGGTGTGGCACCGCTTGGTCTTGCGTCGGCGGGCATCGCGGCGTCAGGGGAAGCGGGTGGCGGGAAGCGGTGGAGGAACTCGGCGGTGAGCCGTTCGGCTTCCTCGGCGCAGTCATTGAGGGCGATGCCGCGGTAGGCGTTGCCGGAGAGGAACAGGTGGGGCCAGCGTTGCACGGCAGCATCGAGACGTTGCAAGCGGGCTAGATGGCCGATTTCGTACTGGGGAATCGCCCGCGGATAGCGGATGATGCGGACGAAAGCCGGGGGGGCTTGCACGTGGAGGACTTGGGCCATTTCCTGCTGCACGGCGCGCAGGAGGGTTTGGTCGTCCCAGTCCAGGATGTCGCCGCGCTGGACACCGCCGCAGAGCGCCCGCCACAGGACCATGCCCGCCGGGGCACGCTCCGGGAAGATCGCGGAGCACCACTGGACGCCAAGGACATCGCGCCTTTGGCTTTGGGGAGCAATGTAGCCGAAACCGTCCGGCACCTGGGGGCAATCGACCTGGCGATACCCCAGGGCCACGACCGCGATGCGATTGTAGGGGATGGCGGCGACTTCCGCGGCGAGGGGCGGATCGAGTGGGGCGAGCAATTCCGCCTGAGCATAGGCCGGGCAGGCAAGTACGACAGCGTCCGCTTCGAGGGGAGGCGAACCGGTGCTGTGGAGGAGCCAGCGGGGCGCTGGACCATTGCCCGTGGCCAGTTGCAGGGCGGTCACCGCAACTCCCAAGCGCAGGGAACCGCCCAGAGCCTGGACGAGGGCGTCGATAAGGCGTTGCAAACCTTCGCGGAAAGACCACAACTGGGGCGGCGACGGCGGCGGTTGGCCCGCCCGGCGCGCTTGCCGCTTCCGCTCGCGCGCGTGCCGAATCAGTCCGCGAATGATGCTGCCGTACTGCTGCTCCAGGGCCACGATGCGGGGGAAGCAAGCCGCCATGCTCAACCGCCGGGGATCGCCCCCCTGGATGCCAGTGACCAGGGCATCCGCGAAGAGATCAGCCGCCTCCCGCCCGGCCCTTCGGGCCACGAAGTCGTAGACGGACTCGTCCGCCTCGGCGGCGGAAGGCCGGCGCGGGCGCCGCCACAGTTCCGCCAGCAGGTCCCTCTTCCCGCGCCAGGATAACAGCGGGGTGGCCAGCAGGCCGAGCGGGCCGTTGGGCAAGCGGTAGAGCCGCCCGTGGACGCAGAGGAAGCGGAAGCGCCGGCTGCCGCGGCTGGCTGGGACAAGTTGATCGCTCAATCCGAGGGCTTGCACCAAGCGGGGCAGCGCCGGGGTGCGATCGAGGAAGCCATTCGGCCCCCGTTCGACACGGTAGCCGTGGACTTCGTCCGTCCCCACATTTCCGCCGGCCCGCTCCCGCGCCTCCAGGACCACGACGTCCAGATGGGCCGCACGCCGCTGGAGCCAGAAGGCCGTGGCCAGGCCGGTCAGGCCGCCGCCCACAATCGCAATCCGTGGCATGAGCACCATTGTAGCAGCCGTCCATCCAGCAGGCAGGCCAGGGGAAGCACCGAAGTGCCAAAGTTTACAAGTGAGACGAAACAGCAAATCCCCTGCCTGAGGCGGGATGAGCATGTTCTCGTGAGTGTGTTCTATGCTTGAGGAGCAGGCGGTGCCGGCCACGCCCTTCCCCCTGGGGGGTTCAACCGCATGCACCCGCGAGTCCGCCGCCACACCCCCTTTCGCCCCGGACCGGGTCCGCTCCACGGCTACGCAGGATGACCTGAAACCGCCCCGCGGGATCGCCCGGACACCGCGGGATCACCCGGACACCGCGGGATCGCCCGGACAGCGCAGGAAAGGGAGAAGCATGCAACTATACTGTCCAACTTGTGCGATGGTGTTTCCGGGTGCCACGCGCTGCCCGCGCTGCGGCGGAATCCTCTTGATGCCGCATGAATTGGCCCCTACCGATCAGCCGCTGTTGACCCGTATGCACCAGGGCGGACCGGAGGAAGGAAGCCTGGCACGCCGCTTAGGCGTGGGGCTGGGGCTAAGTGTCGGCTGTTATCTCGGCTTGCGGGAAATCTGGCACAGCATTCCCCTTTTTGGGGGAAGCGATCCGCAGCAATGGTCCACCAGCTTCGCTGGGCTGATCAGTCTCTATGCCGCGCAAGCGATCGCGGTGGCAGTCGGCGGGGTGGTGGTGGCAGCGGCTCGACCGCACGGCTACACCTTGGGGTTGTTCCTGGGGCTGGGCAGCGGTGCGCTGTTTTTCCTTTGGGAAGTGCAGCAGAATGCGGCGATGCGGCAATCCCCCTTGCTGCTCCAGATCCCCCTGGTGGCCTGGGTGGGGCTGCTCGCGGGCTGGGTGGGGGAGCGGCTCTGGCCGCCACCGCCGGCGTTGGAATTGCCCCAGCCGCGCTCCAGTCTGCTCAGTTCTTTGCAGTTCAGCCGCTCGGTGGTGCACACACCGCCGTCGGCGCCGCCGACCCGCTGGTTCCGCATTCTGGCCGGGGCCACGCTGGCGGTCGCCCTGCTGGTTAGCGCGGATACCATTCGCCAGGCGGTGCAGCAATACTCCCTAGGGCTGTTCCAGGCCCCAGGGATCGGCCAGGCTCAGTTTTTGAGCTGGCTGATCGCCCTATTCGGCTTGTTCCTGGGCGGGGTGTTTGCTGCGGCGGGCAGTCCGGCGGGATTGCGCCACGGAGCGTTCACGGGTCTGCTGGCCGCCCCGGTCGTATTGGCCTTTGCCATGCAGCAGGACGCCCTGCCCACACCGCTGGAATACACCCTCACCCGTGCGGGGCTAGCCGGCGTACCGTTGAGCGATCCGATCGCCGCCGCTTTAGTCCTCGGCGGGATTCTGGCTAGCTGCACGCTGGGAGGATGGTTCGGCTCGGCTTTGTTTCCCCCGCTGGTGCCACCGGCCTTACGCCGCCCGATCCGCCACGAGATGGCCTGATTTCTCCTCGACCGGCGGGAAAGGGATCGTTCAGGGCGGCCTTTTTAGGAGCTACTGCTTGCCTAAGAGCCATCGCTTACGTAAGGGCCACCGCTTATGTAAGAGCCATCGCTTGCGGGGCCGAAGGAACTGCCGGTCGGCTTTCTCGGCAAGCGTGAAAAATTGCGGCGGGGGTACAACCGCGGGGGAAAGGAACCATTTTCCGAGTTGGCGTGCGAAGAATCTGGCTGCTAGACTTGTGTGATGGTTCAGAGCAGCCTGGGGTTTCCCTGGGGTTTCCCGCAGGGCCGGCCTGAGCCAGGGAGCAGGTATCTCTTCATGATCGGACGCATCTTTTTGGGGCGGTACGAAGCCCGCCGCTTGCTGGGCGAGGGGGGGATGGGGCGGGTCTATCTCGCCCGGCAGGTGGACACCGGACGGGATGTCGTCGTCAAAGTCATGCATGAGCAGATCGCCCATGACCCCAAGTTCCGCGACCGCTTCGAGCGGGAGATGGAGCTAATGCGGCGCTTCCGCCATCCCGGCGCGGTGCAACTGTACGAAGCCGACCTGAACAATCCCACCGGCCCTTGCCTGGTCATGGAGTACGTCAAAGGGGTGAACCTGGAGACCCTGCTGGCCCGCAGCGGGCGGATGAGTCCGGCACGCGTCGGACGGATCATCGGCGAATTGTGCGAAGTGCTCCAGGCCGCCCACGATGAAAACATCATCCACCGCGATCTCAAGCCGGCCAACCTCATGATCATCGACCCGGACACTCCTCGCGAGCGGGTCAAGGTCATGGACTTCGGCCTGGCCAAACTCCTGGATAAAGAGGACTTGATCAAGAAGGTCACCGACACCAACGTGGATTTCGCCGTGGGCACGCCGGGGTACATCTGCCCGGAGCAGGTACGGGGCGAAGAGATGGACCACCGCGGCGACATCTACTCGGTCGGCGTCATCATGTACGAGCTGCTCACGGGCCGCCTGCCCTTTGTGGGGGGCAGCAGCATGGACATTCTACTGGCCCATGCGACGGAGCCGCCGCCCCGCTTCGCCGAAATCGGCCTCAAAGGGGTGGTGCCGCCGGAGATCGAAGAGCTGGTCTTGCAATGCCTAGCCAAGGACCCGGCGGATCGGCCCCAGCAAGCCCGCGACCTGGCCGAACGCTACGACACCGCCCTGGTCCGCTGGGAAAGCCAACAGGAGGAACGCCTGGCCCGGCAGCGGCCCCAACCCGGCTCCAGCCACCTGCTCCCGGTCAGTCCTTCCACGCCCACCCCGCCGCCTCGCAGCTCCACGGCTGAAGGCAGCGACGCCCTCACCTTCCAAATGGAAGCCTGGCTCCCCGAACGGATCGCCTTGATGAAACTCCGCGGCTTCGTCTATGACGCTGGCGGCGAAGTGCTCGACAGCCAACCGGGATGCGTGGTCGTCCGGCTCGGCGGCAAACGTACCGGCTTGTCCTGGTTCGGCCTTGCCCGCCGTGCTACCGGACCTCTCGATGTCGAATTGCACCTGACCCACGCCCATCCCCAGGAACCCAACCGCCTGACCGTCCAGGTCGTCTTCCGTCCCTCCCATCCCAGCTTGCTGGACGATCCCCAGTGGCAAAAGCGCTGCTCCGACGTCTTCGTGCAACTGCGCTCCTACCTCATGGGCCGGGTCACGTCCTGAAACCGATTCGCGGCTATCGCACCGCGCCGCTTTCGATCGCGTCTGACCTAGTCCGCTCCGTTTGTCCTTCCCTCAATCATCCTCGTCTTCTGAGGCAGAGTCTGAGGCAGAGACGGAAAGGACAACGAATGCGTCCGCAGGAGTAAGAGGCGAGGCGCTTGGAAGGTCGCCGTCCGGCTCGCTGTGGGCAGCGGTCAGGGGACTGGAGGGGACGTAGGCGGCGGGGTGATCGCCGGCAGGGCGGGCAGAGGGGGCAGCGAAGGCGGCGTGTTGCCGATGCCGGTTTCCGGCGGGGGTGTGGGCAACACGATGTCCGGCGGCGGCACGGGGAGCGACAGGCGGGGCAGGCCGCTGTCACTGCTGCGCGACGGGGGTGGGCAACTGGGCACTGCGGGCAGACGGCGCTCCCGCCGGGGGAGGATGACACGACCGGAGGGGCGGAAGTAATCCCCCGGTGCCGGCTCCGCCGCGGTAGGTGGCGGTGGTGTGTCACTTCCACCTCCGCTGCTTCCGGCGGGCGGCCAGGTTCCCGGCGGCGATCCGCCCGGCGTGCGGGAGGATTCGGACCCCGGCGTCCGACCCGGTGCCCCAGAGGAGGAATTCGGACCCGGCGCGGACCGTCCTGTACTCCCTGGCGGCACCACCGGCGGCACCCCGGGCGGTTCCCCGGGACGCGGCAGGGGAACATCCTCCGGCAGCGGGGGCCGCGGCTGAGCGAACGGCGGCAGCTCCGAAAGCAACGGCGTACCGACCGCTGGACCGACCGGCTGCCCGCCGATGCCTGCCGCTCCCGCAGGAGGCGGAGCCAGGTCCCGCTCCCGCAGCTTGATCGCCGCTTCCGTCCGCTCCCGAATGTAATCCGCCGCCTTCTTCTGCACCCACGGCGGCGGCGGACCTTCCAGCACGCTCACGTTGTTGTACCGCTGGATCGTCCCCTTGGCGTACTCAAACGCCGCTAGGGCCGTGTTGTAATCCGCAATCGCCCGATGCTCCCGTGCGATCGCCTGCGCCAGTTGCTGCTGCACCGTCAAATAGTTCTGGTAAAATGCCTGATTCCACGTCCCAATGGCGATGACCTCGGCCACTTTGCCCAGATACATCTGCAAATACTCGCGCTCCGCCCGGCGGTAGCCAATGACCGTGTGGGCTTGAATCACCCGGCGGTACTGGGCCAGCAGATATTCCAGGGCTTTCATCTCAGCATCGCGCAGGGCGAAGTAGCTGCGGGCCAGGTTCAGTTGGGCTTCTCGTACGGAAGCGTTGGCGTCCCGCAGACCCAGGGGCATATCCAGGCGCAGCCCAATGGTCCAACTGTTGAACTGATTGTTGCCGAAGCTGGCCAGGGCGTTGCCGGGAATGGTGTTGGCCGGATCAGCGAATTCGCGGCCATCGAGGCGCGTGCCTAGCCCGGCGATGTCGTACTGGGCGAAGACCCGCAGGTCAGGCCGGCGCAGGTTCTTCTGGAGCAGCAGGTTGAGTTGCTGGGCTTTGAGGTCCTGCCGCAGTTGCAGCAGTTCCGGGCGGTGGGCCAGGGCTTCGTTGGCCGCCTCGTAGAAGTCCGGCACGTAGGGGGCCTCGTTGGGCTTGTCGATCGGGACCAAGCGGAAGCCGTCGTCGCTGCGCAAGCCGAGCAAGCCGCGCAGTTGCCGCTCCGCCTCCAGCACCTGCCCCCGCGCCTCGACCACATCCCCCCGGAAGCGCTCGAACTGCGCCCGCGCCTGATATTCACTCTGCGGCGGCTCATTCCCCGCCAGCACCCGCAAGCGGATGAACCGGTACCCCTCATACGCCTGCCGCAACCCCTCTTCCTGGGCGTAGAGATTGTAATACGCCGCATACAGGTTCCAGTACGCCGCCTCCACGTTGAGCAGCAGATAGTTGATCTTCACGTCGAAGTCGGTCCGCTGCTGGTCCAGGCGGATACGGCTGATCAGGATGCCTTCCGTACCTGCCCCGCCGCTCGGCGGCAAATTCAACAGCACACTGCCGGGATGGCTCGGTGACAACTGATTGACTTCCACTCCGAAGAGACGCAAGAGCGGCTGCTCCACCGTGAACTGCAAGCGCGGCGTGTAGTTGGGATTGACAAACCCGCCGAAAAAGGCCTGGGGCAATGCGGCAAACTTGGAGTAATCCGTGCTGAAGGTGATCCCCGCCACACCGCCGGTCGGCAACGGTTTGATCAAACTGCTGCTGAAGGAGGCGGCATCCCGCTGCTGCTGGAAGGCGATGAACTGCGCCGCCACGGGCTGGTCCACCTTCTGCCAGGTCATGGCCGTCACCCAGCGGGCGTCGAACTTGGACAGCGAACGTTCTAGCTCCGCCGCGGCAATGGCCGGATCGATGGCGAAGACCCGCACGGCGTCCGAACCCACCACGCCGCGGCCTGTGAATTGCCCCAAGGTGTCGTTCTTCAGGCCGGGATTGGTCGCCGATTGGATGCCCGTGTTCCCCTGTTCCAGGGCCAGGGCGATGCATTCCTTGAGCGTGATGTAGCGCGGCGGGCGTTCCGGATCGAGCACCGTTGCCGGGCCGTTGCCGATCCGCTGCACCACGCTGGGCGTGATCGGATCGTGCGGCCGGTCCTCCAGGGCCGGAGGAAGCTGCTGCAAGACCGCATCCTTGTAATCCCCCGGTTCCAGAAAAATGGGCTGCCGGCAGCCGCTCAATCCGCTTGCCGCCACCCAGCCGGCCAACGCCCCGCGAATCCAGCGTGACTTGAGCATGCACTCCCCCCGTCGGCGTGCCAGCGCAGGAGAGGGAACCTCCGCGTCACCGGGCATCGCTTCCTCTTCTTCATCGGCCAGCAAGCGGCGCAAAGTTTATCTAGTCTAACGGACTAAGCGAAAGAAACGAACTTGCGGACTGGGTAAGTGGGTCGAAACAAACGGGGCAAGCGGCTCAAAATAGAGCGGTGTCCGACTTCAGCCGAGTAGGAACTGCTCGGAATATGCTGTTCGGAATGATTTGGGCCAGCGACTCGGAGTGGGGCGGTACTCACTTCCCCTCTGGGATCGGCAAGCGGATGGTGAAGCGGGTTCCGTGGCCGGGGGTGCTCTGGACCTCGATGCTGCCGCCGTGGGTCTGGACAATGCGGCGGGTGATGGCCAGACCCAACCCGTGCCCGTTGGGCTTGGTGGAAAAAAACGGCTGGAAGAGCTTGGGCAAAATGGCGGGCGGAATGCCCACCCCGGTGTCAATCACCTCCAGGCACACCCAATTCCCCTCCCGGCGCCCCAGCAGCGTGAGCGTCCCGCCTTCCGGCATCGCTTGTTCCGCGTTGAGCAAAAGGTTGAGCAGGCATTGTTCAAACAGGTCCCGGTCCAGGAGCACAGCGGGCAGGTCCGGCGCCAGCAGCCAGTGAATCTCGATCCCTTTCTCGCGAGCCGTTGGCGAGAGGAAATCGACCAGCCGCGTGATCACATCTTCCAAAGCCACCGGCTGGAGATGCAGGTCCCGCACGCGGGCGAAGCGGAGGAAGTCCGCCGCCAGATCGACCAGCTTCTGGCATTCCTCCTGGAGGCGCTCGATCCGCTGCCGGGCGCGCCGTTCCCGCGGCGTCGCCGCTTCCGGCAAATCCTCCGCCAACAGTTGCAGATTCAGCGACACCGCCCCGATGCGGTTTTTGATCTCGTGAATGAAGCCGCCCGCCGCCTGGGCCAGCTCCTGATACGCCGCCAAAAGGTCGTTCCCGCCGGAGGGTGCCGGACTGCTTTCCCCTGGACGCGGTCCCGCCGCCGCGGCACCTCCCTCACCCCCTCTGGCTTCAGAAGCCGGGGAGCTGGCATCGTCCGAGGAGGGAGAAGTAGCCGTGGGGGCACTGGCCGGCGCCGCGGGGGGCAAGGGCGGGGTAGCAGCCGATGGCGACGACGAAGGAGAAGCGTCCGAAGCCGTCGGCGGTTCGTCCGAGACGGGGGTTGAGTCCGTCGTATTCGCTGGAGCTGGCGGGGGGGACGCCGAGGAGGCAGCCGAGATGGACGCCGAAGAGCCGCTCATGATACGCCCTCACTCACCGGCGGACGTTTGGGGAATGGATCGCGGGGAATGCGGCGTTCGTTCTTCGGAGAGCGCCGGGGAGGGGTTCCTCTCCACGGGGGAACTCGCGGTTCGCGGCGGACGGCTTCGGCGGTGCATTTGGCCCCACGCGGTGCCTTAGCGGCGGGGTGTCGGGGAGGGAGTCCGCCCGCGACTGCGGTCCCCATTGCCGCCGTTGTCGCCCCCGCCCGCCGTCAGCAGCGCCTTGCGGGAGAGCTTGATCCGGCCCTGGTCGTCGATGGCGATGACCTTGACCAGGACGCGGTCGCCCACTTGCACCACATCCTCCACACGGCCCACGTAGCCGACATCCAGCTCCGAGATGTGGCACAGGCCGTCACGTCCGGGGGCGATCTCGATGAAAGCCCCGAACTCCTTGATGGAGATCACCTTGCCCTCGTAGATCGCTCCGATGCGGATTTCCGCACCCAGGGCTTCGATCCGGCGGCGGGCTTCCTCCACCCCGGCGCTGTCGGTCCCCGCGATGGACACCGTGCCGTCATCCTGCACCTCGATCTTCGTCGCCGTCTCATCTTGCAGAGCACGGATGTTCTTGCCTCCTGGACCGATGAGCAAACCGATCTTGTCCGGCGCAATCCGGGTGGTGACCAGCCGCGGGGCATAGGCGCTGATCTCCTTGCGCGGGGCGGACAAGCTCTGGAGCATGATCTTGAGAATCTGCATCCGCGCCTCACGGGCCTGATCCAACGCCTGCCGGATGATTGGCTCCGTGATCCCTTCGATCTTGATGTCCAACTGCACCCCCGTGATTCCCTTCTGCGTCCCCGCCACCTTGAAGTCCATGTCCCCGTAGTGGTCCTCATCCCCCTGGATGTCCGTCAGCAGGGCGTAACGTTCCCCTTCGGTCACCAGGCCGATGGAAATCCCCGCCACGGGACGCTTGATGGGCACCCCCGCATCCATCAGGGCCAGGGTTCCTCCGCACACGGTCGCCATGCTCGAAGAACCGTTGGATTCCAGAATCTCCGAGACCAGGCGGATGGTGTAGGGGAAGCGTGTCGGCGGCGGAATGACCGCCTTGAGCGACCGCTCGGCCAGCATGCCGTGGCCGATCTCCCGCCGGCCCGGTCCGCGGATCGGCTTGCACTCCCCCACCGAATACGGCGGGAAGTTGTAGTCCAGCATGAACTTCTTGGAGTATTCCTCGAAGAGGTCATCGACCTTCTGCTCATCGGCGATGGTGCCCAGAGTGGCCACGACCAGGGCCTGGGTTTCCCCACGCTGGAAGACGGCTGAGCCGTGTGTCCGCGGCAACACCGCCACTTCGCAGGAGACCGGCCGCAATTCCCGGTGGCCTCGCCCGTCGATCCGCGTGCCGCTGAGCGTGATCTCCTTGAAAATCCGCTCCCGCAAGGCGGCGAACGCCTCGTAAATCTGCACCAGGTTGTACTTCGGCTTGCCGCTCTCATCCACCTGCACAAGATACTCCGCCTGAATGCGCTGCTTGAGTTCTTCGATGGCCGCCAGGCGCTGCTGCTTCCCTTTGGTCAGGTAGCGCTCGCGGAACTCCGCGCCGAAGCGGGCGTGGAACTCATCAACCAGCGGATTGGGCGGCGGCGGCGCCGGCAACTCCTTGGCCGGCAAACCTGCTGCTTCCCGCAGCCGCTCGATGGCGGTGATCGTCTCCTGACAGTAGCGGTGGGCCGTCAGAATGGCCTCGGCCATGTCCGCTTCCGGCAGCTCGCGGGCGAACCCTTCGATCATGCAGACGGCCTCGCGCGTCCCCGCCACCACCAGGTCCAGATCGCTCTCTTCCAGTTGTTCCACGCTGGGCATGACCACCCATTGTCCCGCCAGGCGCCCCAACCGCACGGCCCCATACGGCTTGAGGAAGGGAATGTCCGAGATGTGCAGAGCCGCACTGGCGCCGATCATCGCCAACACATCGGGATCGTTCTCCTTGTCCACCGACAGCACCGTGGCGTGGATCTGCACCTCGTTCGTGTAATTCGGGGGAAAGAGCGGACGGGTGGGCCGGTCGATGAGCCGGGACGTGAGGATTTCCTTGGTGGTGGGGCGGGTTTCTCGCTTGATGAAACCGCCGGGGAATTTCCCCGCCGCGTAGGTGCGCTCGCGGTACTCCACCTGTAAAGGGAAGAAGTCCCGGCCCGGAATCGCTCCCCCCGCCACCACCGCCACAATCACCGCGGTATCCCCGTAGCGGGCCAGCACCGCCCCGTGCGCCTGCCGGGCCAGCCGCCCCGTCTCCAACACCAACGTCCGATTTCCTAACGGATACTCCACACGCGCCGGTTGTGCACTCACGGATATGTCCCTTTCCCACTCGAATGACCAAAATGCTGTTCACCAAAGGGTGGCGCAGACACGCCGCCGGAGAGGGGAGGAAGACCGCTCGCCTACTGCCCGCCGAGCATGGACCCGAATGACCCATGCCCCATCCGTCGCGGCGGCCGTCCCTACCCACCGCGACACCCAACCGTCCCTCACTTGCGCAAACCCAGCTTGTTGATCACCGCCAAATACCGCTCCCGGTCCGTCTCCCGCAGATACTTCAGCAAGCGGGTCCGATGGCTCACCATCTTGAGCAATCCCCGCCGACTGGCAAAATCCTTCTTGTGCACCCGCAGATGCTCCGTCAACTCATTGATCCGCGCCGTCAGCAACGCGATCTGCACCTCGGGAGAACCCGTATCACCCTCCGACCGCCGGAATTGACTGATCAACTCGCTCTTCCGTTCCTTCGTGATCGCCATCACCTCGTCTCCTTACCTACTTCCTTACTTCCGCCTCCGCCGCGTCAGACACCCTGCCGGCCTGATAACGGAAAAAAACTTGGACTCCCTCGCGCGGCGCGCTTCCCCTCTCCAACGCCTTCCTCTCATCCGCACCGACATCGGGCCTTATCCACTTCCGCCCGTGTCACTTGCTCACTAATGTAGCGGCTCCCCCGCCCCTGACAAGGGGGAACCTATTCCCAGACCCAAGGGAACCTACCCCCCGTGTGAAGGGACAAGATGAAGCTGAAGGGAAAAGCAGGCAGTCGCAGGGACCAGACGGAGCGAAGTCGCAGGGACCAGACGGACCCGCGGCGGATCGCCTGAAGGCCGCATGGCGAACTGATCCGCACCACCCCGGAACACCCCTTCTATGTCGAAGGGAAAGGCTGGACGCCCGCGGGCAGCCTCAAGGCCGCCGATCGGCTCCTCACCCTTCTCGGCGACAGTGTGCCGCTGAGCGAGGTGGACGACACCGGCGCGTGGGAGGTGGTCTACAACCTCCGCGTCGCGGACTACCGCACCGACTTCGTCGGCGACGACACCTGGTCCTTCGCCGCCTGGGCACATAACCAGATTTGTGGTGTTCAAGAGACTTCAGGTGCTCATAATCCGACGTACAACCGGTCCCATGTAGACGTTCCGGCGATCACAAATCCCGCCAATGCGATCCTCCAAGGTGAGAGGCGTGCCAGGCACATGCCTCCGGCCGGTTCTCCCAGCGATAACTGCACCTGTGCCTATGTGCAGATCGTAGGTGAGGAACTCTCGCCGATCTTCGCCTCCAACACCGATCGATACACCTACAACTGGCCGCCCGTGGGAACCGGCGCTGGCCAGGTCCCCCAAGGTCAGGGCGTGAACAACGGCGCACGGCATCACGCCGAAATCAAGGCCATGATTCGCGTTGTCCAATCAGGTGTCAGCCTTCAAGGCAAGGCGATCATCATCTTTACCGATCGGGACCCCTGCCAGTACTGTGATCGTGACCGTGGTATCGAAAACGCGGCCAGGATCCTTGGAGCTACTAGCGTCACAATTTGGTGTCCGAGTGGATGTATTGGCCCGATCCATCTATGACTCGCAGAAACTTGCTGCTGCCCAGTGTTGTTTCCGATGAGCAGGGGAGAAAAGAGCATGTGGAAAGTCACATCGGTGTCACTATCGCGGTATGAAGCGAAAGTCGATCCAAGAGGAATTGCGGGGTATCGGCGTGTGGATGAGTCCATGGAGACTCCGACCTGGACGGCGGTCAAGCAGTACATCGAACGGCTCGATGGCCAGCGGTGCACGGAAATGTCGTTGGACGGCCCCAATGAATACCATATGACCATCGGAGGCGGACCGGATCGATTCTTCGTCTCAGTCATTGGCAACGATCTGGGACCATATGATCTCCTCGGACCCGATCCCAGCGACGAGCCGGAGAAGATGATTCTGGGGGGTATTGAGACGGATTTGCCACGGCGATTTCATGCTACCCGCGAGCAAACGCTTCAAGCTGCCGAATACTTCTTCTACCACGGCCAGATCGATCCAAACCTGAACTGGCAACTCGGTTGACGCTGAGTTGATGCACTTCGATGAACGGAGTAGCGGGGCGGTACAACTGAGCAGCCAAGCAACAGATTACCGGTGGCGCCGCTGACACCTGCGTGGCAGCAGCACTCAAGGAACTGGGCCTGAACGCCACCACAACTTTCGCTCTATTTGCCGAACATGATATACTTGTAATGATCAGACAGGCCTGGCCATCTATCGTACCAACCAACCGAAGGAGAGCTGATCCATGACACGCCAGGATTCCTGCAAAAAATCGTGCGGGCAGGTGGGTGTGCCTACGACCTCAACCCAACTTGGATTAGAGTTTCCCGATGTCAGGGTTATACCGCTCCAGATGATAGTCCTATCGATCCAACAGGTGTAATCGATATAGTACTGACATCTGAAGGACAGATCAATCTGATGTTACCAACGTACTTTACCAATCTCTGCCCGGGGATACCAGGACCGTTGCGACATTTTCGTGTGATCGCCGCGGATTGGGAGGATGCTTGGTCATTGATTGAAAAACTTTATCGGGCATTCGGCGCTCAGTGGGAACCGGGGTATACTTGGGCAAACGCCCATTTGAGGATTTTGTGGTACTCATTCCCGCCGAGCGTTTGATTCCGGACGATTATTCCTTTTATCTCCAGCACCGTGCTCCAAACCCTCTCCATTGGAAACCTGTTGAGCTGATTCCGGATGAAGAGCCACGGGGAGGAAGCTAGTTAGGATCATGGTATAGGGACGCGGACGGCGGGCAGTCTCAAGGCCGCCGATCGGCTCCTCACCCTTCTCGGCGACAGTGTGCCGCTGAGCGAGGTGGACGACACCGGCGCGTGGGAGGTGGTCTACAACCTCCGCGTCGCAGACTACCGTACCTACTTCGTCGGCGACGACACCTGGTCCTTCGCCGCCTGGGCGCATAATGCAGGTTGGCTGGGCTGCGGTATAGCTGGAGAACGACTGAATGAACAACAGCTCATAAATATCTTGAGGCAACCCGGTCGGCACAATGTCACTGTGGCCACCAAGACAGAGGCCTTAGAGCTAGCCCGCAAAGCATTACCAGATGCCGTGCAACTGCCTGAAGTTGTCGCAGGAGGAATGTATCCGTCCACAAAGGGTATCAAATGTTGGTTCAGGATCGAACCTGCGGAACCAGCGGTGGGCAATAACCTACCCCACGTGAAGTTTGCTGATTGGACTCATGGTAAAAAGTGGGAAGGTGGACGATGGGGACATATTTTCTTTATATCTAGTTCATGAACATAGGATTTAGAACTATGAGTTTCATGTTTGAAGTGATCTATCGTGCTCCGATGGACGAGCAAAAAAACAAGTTGATTAATGGAATAATTGCCACATACGGTGGTGTGTTAGACTGTATCGAAGAGCCAGAGCCCCATGGTCCATCCTCTGTAATACTCACTTATGAGTTTAATAACTACGATCAGGCATTTGCAGCGGCTAATAAACTTCGAGAACTTGGATTAAAAGTTGACGGACCATATGACTACGGTCCATAATCAAAAACATGATTCTCGAACTGCGTTACTGTAGCACCCCTTCTCCGTCGCAGGCAAAGGCTGGACACCCGCGGGCAGCCTCAGAAACTGAAATCTTAGGAATCGGAGTCCCCTGAGATCGACCGACCTGCTTCCCTCCGAGCCTAGCTAGGGGCAAGAGAATAGGGTGTAACAAGTGTAGCTTGAGAAGCGGTATCCTCCGCCGTCGCTCAGCTTGGTGGTTTGAGTGGGTGCAACCAAATACTCTGGGGGTTCTCTGCCGGGCAGCTCTGCTCGTTTTGGGAAACACCTTGCGGGTTCAGCCCCCACCCCCAGAAAATCTGGTTACGCCCTATTCCCCCGTCTGCTTTGGGGTTTGAGTTAGGTTCCGCCGTCCTCTTCTATTTACCGTTTCTTCATAGAATCTTTACAAATTGTGGAGTGGGCGGAGTTGTGCCTAAGTTGCTGGCCGGGGGAATTTTTTGCAAACTGCCGCTTGATGAGACGAAGATAATTGTGTAGAATTGGTGAAGTCCGCGTGAATGGAAGGTGTAGAGGAGGCCGTCCGGGAGGCGGGGTGGTCTGACGACAAGGAGGGGTTCCAGGCAGGCCGCTTCCGACGTAGGGCCGAGGGGTGCGACAAGCTGGGAATTGTCCAGGGTGAGGTGCAGCCGACGGGAACGAGCCTGGGAAGGGACGTTGCTTTTCCCCAGGATTTGCGGAGGGCAGGATCATGGCGACGATGCACATCCCGCATGAGGCGAACGAGCATTTCGAGCGTGTGGCGGACGAGGTGTTCCTGGTCACCGCGGTGACGGGAGCGGCGCTGGGGGCGTGGCTGGGAATGCTGGCGGCGAGCGGCGGGGGAGAAGTGTTCCGGCTGCTGGCGGCGGCAGTGGGGGTAGTGGCGGGGAGCGTTCTGGGCACCACGGCGGGGCGGCGCTGGGTCCTTCCTCTGCTTGCCCGCCGGGAGGAGCGCCGCTATCACCGCTACCGTCCTTGAGATGTCCCCCGGCGCGGTACGTCCCTGAATCGTCCTGCCCATCCGCCGCTTCCGGTTTGCCTCCGGGTTCGCTTCCGTTCGATCCTGCTGGCGATTGTGTCGTTTCCCTGTCACTAGCCAGGTGCATCCCCGGCGGCTCACCGGCGGTGGTGTCATTTCCCTGTCACGGCGGCGTGCATTTCCTGGCGGCCTAGCTGTGTGACGGAGTCTTGCGGTTCAGGGGAGTGGCGGCGGCGGTTCGATGTTTTAGGAGCGGCGGCATTGTCTCCATTCCTGCCCGATGGCCTCCGCCTGGTGCAAGGGGAGGGAAGCGATCGGAGCCGTCCCCTGGCCTGGCCCCGGCGGCCCGCTAACAATAGCGCACACGCAGGAGTCTAGCCGCCCAGAGTCACGAGGGGGAAGGCATGCGCAAGCCGCGACGCTTACCGCTGGAACAGTTGGCCGAGTACGAATGGCGGATGCCGTGGCGCGTACCCCGCGGCTGCCGATTGGATGAGCGGGGGTTGGCCCTGGTGGCAGGGGAAAGAACCCCGAAGCAAGGCGAGTCCGGCAGGGCGGCCAGCGGAATCGAGCGGCCCGCCCCCATCGATTGGACAGCCCTCTTCGGGAACGATCATCCCGTGGAGATCGAAGTCGGGATGGGCAAGGGGCAATTCCTGGTGATGGCGGCGTTGCAGCGGCCGGAGGTCAATTTCTTCGGTATCGAAGTGGTGCGGAAGTATCAGTTGTACGCGGCGACGCGCTGTGCCATCCGGCAGTTGCGCAATGTCCGGACGGCCTGTGCCGATGCCCGTTGGGTGCTGCATTTTTTCGTGCCGGGAGCTAGCGTGCAGGCGGTGCATGTCTATTTTCCGGACCCGTGGTGGAAAGCCCGGCATCAAAAACGGCGGCTGTTTACCGCGGAGTTTGTTCAGGACGTGGCCCGCGTCCTGCGTCCGGGAGGAGAGCTGCGCATCGCCACCGATGTCGAGGAATACTTCGCGCTCATGTGTGAAACAGTTCAAGCTGGGGGCGCCTTCGAGACGGTGCAATGCGGTCAGGACGTCACCACCCCGCCGGAGTGGCAGACCAATTTCGAGAAGAAGGCACGGGCGAGGGGAAGCCCCATCTGGCGGGCGGTGTTTCGCCGCCGCGGGGCAGATGCAGAGTCAGGGGTAAAGTCTATTTCCGAGAGCCCGCCGGCTCCATGAAGCGCGGATGGTCCCATTCCACGGTCTCACCGCCTCCGGTCCAGAGAGAACCGGCGATGTCGCCCAGGAAAACGGCGGGGTGAGAGGCGTTACTTGCGGGCAGCTTTGAGCGCCAAGGCCGGTCCACCGGCGGCAGCCTGAGCGGCGGCATCACAGCAGGCGGAGCAGTCGATTTCGCAGAGGGGGCAGCCGTCACAGGCCACGGCGCAAGCGGAGCAAGGCTGGCTGCAACAGGTGGCCGAGGCAGCGGGCGGCAAAGCACAGCAGGAGGCACTCAGCGTCGGCTTGGTGCAGCAGGCGGGCATCTCCGGTGTGCTGGCGGAACCCGACGAAAAGAACGCCGCAATCGGGCAGCCGCCGTCGCAGGTGCTGCACAGGTTGTACTGATAAATGCCATAAGCCCCCGCGGTGAGGGCGCCAGTCACCACTGCCAAACCCAGAAAAATCTTGGACATGGTCGACTCCTCTGTTTTCGCATTTTGCAGAAGCACCGCGGTCCGCACCATGACCGCCAAGCTGGCTTCCCACCAGGAATCCGCTCCCAGGAAGGGGAGGCCGGCAGGAACGGAGAGGTCCCCACAGACCTCATCTCGCGGCGGCGCTGCTACTGCATTCCTATAGTAATTGGTCGCAGAGGGCCGGTCAACCTGACTGTCTGCGTAGTAATGCCTGGCGGAGTGATGTCGGGAAAGCAAGCGGTCCCCTCTTGTTGAAGGCAGACCGTTGGCTTATGCTGGCCAACATGAAGTACGCGATTGTGATTCCCGATGGGAGTGCGGATGAACCGGTGGCGGCGCTGGGCGGGCGCACCCCGCTGCAAGCGGCGCACAAGCCGAACATGGACCGGGTGGCGCAGCAAGGGGTGGTCGGCCTGGCGGACAATGTGCCGGACCGTCTGACCCCGGCTTCGGATGTCGCCACGCTGTCACTTTTGGGTTACGATCCGCTGGAGGTGTACACGGGGCGGGCGCCGTTAGAAGCGGCAGCGATGGGGCTGCACCTGGGACCGCACGATTGGGCCATCCGCTGCAATCTCGTCTACGTGCCGGATGGGCATATGCGGGACTTCACCGCCGGCCACATCAGCACGGAGGAAGCGCGGGAGTTGATCCAGGCCCTGCAAGCGGCCCTGGGGGGCCGGCGCCTCGGCGGGGGAGTCATCGAGTTCCACCCCGGCGTGCAGTACCGGCACATTCTGCTCTGGCGGGGCAGCGGCGGCGAAGACGGAGCGGCCCTGGCCGCGACGCGCACCCAACCCCCGCATGACATCCCGGACCGCCCGATCGCGGAGTATCTGCCCTCCGGTCCGGCTGGAGCCTGGCTTCAGGAGTTGATGGAGGCCAGCCGGCCAATCCTGGCGGCGCATCCGGCCAATCTCCGACGCCAAGCCGCCGGGCAAAAACCAGCCACGCAAATCTGGCTCTGGGGCCAAGGCCAGGCTCCGCGCCTGACTCCCTTCGCCGAGCGCTTCGGAGGAGTGCGCGGTGCGATCATTTCCGCTGTCGATCTGGTCCGCGGCGTCGGCGTGCTCCTGGGCTGGCACCGCATCGATGTGCCCGGCGCCACCGGCTACCTGGACACCAATTACGCCAACAAAGGAAGATACGCCGTGGAAGCCCTCGGTGCCTTCGACCTGGTCTGCGTCCACATCGAAGCGCCGGACGAAGCCTCCCACGAAGGCAAGGCGGAGGAAAAGGTGCGGGCCATCGAGCAGATCGACGCCCACATCGTCGGACCTTTGCTCGATGCTTTGCCCCGCTACGGAGCTTACCGCCTGCTGGTCGAACCGGACCACCGCACCCCGCTGCGAACCCGCGCCCATGCCCACGGCCCGGTCCCCTTCGCCGCCTGTGGCATTGGCATCGAACCAGATGCTGCCGCCGCCTACGACGAAGCCTCCGCCGCGGCCAGTGCCCTCCGCTTCCAGCCGGGCCATACCCTGATGCCCTGGTTTCTCGGTCTGAACCAGCGCCCGCCCCGGTGAAGAGGGGTCTGCAATCCCGCCGCCGACAGGGGGGAGGAGGTACAGATCATGGTGTCCCGCAGGTCTCTGTTGCTCATGGTGTCCCGCAGGTCTCTGTTCCAGTACGGCTGGCTGGCGGCCGGAGGAGCGCTGCTCGCCGCCCTCCTCGGATATGCCTTCCCACGGGAAGGCCAAGCTCGCACTCCCCAAACCCCGGAGGAACCCGCCCCGCCAGTGACTATCCGCTGGCACGGCCAGTCCTTCTTCACCGTCACGACCAGCCGGGGCATCCGCATCGCCTTCGATCCCCATGCCATTCCCCACTTCGGCCGCGGACCCCGGCGGGTCGATTTCGTCCTCATCAGCCATCCCCACAATGACCACGACCAAATCGGCATCTTCGAGCCGCCGCCCAAGGACGCCGATGTGTACCGTGGCGTCATCGAACCCCGACCTGGACGCCAGGAATGGAAAAGCTATGACGAGCGGCGCGGCGCCATCCGCTTCCGGACCGTCGCTACCTTCCACGATGCCCTCAGCGGCATGCAACGCGGCAAAAACACCGTCTGGGTCCTCCACACCGACGGCCTGAACATCTGCCACCTCGGCGATCTCGGCCACGAACTCTCCGACGAACAACGCAAAGCCATCGGACCGGTCGATGTCCTCATGGTCCCCATCGGCGGCATCTACACCCTCAACGGCGAACAGGCTGCCGAGGTCGTCCGCCAGCTCCGGCCCCGCCTCTACATCCTCCCCATGCACTACGGCGTCCCCGGATACGACGACCTCCTCGGACCCGAAGAGTTCCTCACCTACTTCAAAGACGACGAAAAGGAAAAACGCCTCGGCACCAACGAACTGATCGTCCGCGCCAGTGACAAACTGCCCAAAGCCAAAGTCCTGCTCCTCGGCTGGAAAGACCGCGACAGCAAGGACGGCAAGTAACCGCTGCGGCCCGCTTCCCCCGGCGATCCCCTCCTGCCGCCTGCCGAATCCCACCTCCGCCGCTGAAGGAACAGCGACAACTCCGATTTACCGGGAAAAGCCTATCGCTCCGAAGAACCTGGCCCCTTGGAAATTGACTGCGCAGGCAGCGCGGGACCAACCCAGGCGATCTGAGCGAGGAAAGGCTCACCAGAAGGAGCGAAAGTGTGGCTCAACTTGACTGAGCAAAGGTGTGCTCAATCCGTGAGCGAAGGTGTGGCTTAACTTGACTGAGCAAAGGTGTGGCTCAGCCCAAGCACGCAGTGGCCCGGAAAAAGCCGTTGTGCCGCCGCATCCGAGTCCCAAGCATCACCCCACCCGTTCATTACCCCACCGTTCACCGATGGGTATCGACGGCCATTCCCCGAATGAGCTGGGTATTCCCCCGCTGGTGCCAAAGGATGACCTCGCCGTTCACCGATGGGTATTCCCCGGCTGGTGCCAAAAGAATTACCCCACCGTTCATTGATGGGTATTCCCCGGCTGGTGCCAAAAGAATTACCCCACCGTTCATTGATGGGTATCGCCCGGCTGGGGTCAAAGAATTACCCCACCGTTCATTGATGGGTATCGCCGAACGGTGGGGCCGGAACAGAGAAGAGGCAGAACCCAAGTGTGATTATGGTAACTCTCCCTGGAGGCGTCAAGAGGAATTTTGAATCACCTCCGCCTCGGTCTGACCAGAAATTCTGGCGGCACTAAGCTGGGATTTTGGCTTGAATTAGCCAGTAGGCCTGCCATTGACCCGATTGCTTCAGAGCCTCCAGGGCCATCACAGCCTCGGCGTTCCGGGCATCCCAACGCCGACCACGCCCCTTGAGCCGAGCCGTCAGCGCCTTGCAGCACGACTCCGTCGGACCGCTCCCCAACTGCCAACCCTTCGCCACAAACTCCGGATAGCGAATCATCTCCCGCCGCTCC